>CAZTNG010000179.1:0-1506 GCA_964615195.1 uncultured Enterobacterales bacterium | reverse complement strand
AAAAAAATTTAAAAATTTTGCTCATGCCTAAAATAATAGCGACCTAATACCTTTTTATGTAATTAATGCCAATATTTTTTGCATAATTTTCAAATTCTGGTCTACTTCCATCATCTAATAAATGTATATGAAGCTTATCTTTAGGCCAATTTAAATCGAGAGCTGCTAGAAGACAAGGTTTGACAACATCAAGTGGTTCATTATATGTTGGAATCATAATGTCAACAGAAGGCCAGCTGTTTTCATCTTCAGGTAGTGGATAAGGTTTTCTGTCTAAAACCCAACATATTTGAAAATAAGATAGTACCATTACTGTAAATGAATAAAGCTCGGCCAGTAATAGAGTAATAGAACAAATAGATGTAGTAAAATCTTCAACTATTATTGTTTTAGTAATTCTCCACCATATATATCTGCTTGATATTAAAAGAGATATAAAGATTAGAAGCATTAAGCTTATGCGGTTATGAACAGATTTTAATAATAAAGCTAAAATCCACATAATTGCAACAAAAGTAAATTGATATGTAAGATCTAATGGTTGAGTAATACACAAAAAAGCAAGAAGCAAAGATCCAATAATAATAAGAATTCCGATAAAACCGCGTTTCTTTTCTGATAAAAACCTTGGAGTTTTTGATTGAGTAATGGTTTTTTTAAAAAGATTTGTTGCAAGTTTAGTTTTGTTAATTGCAGGTGCAGAAATATACTTTTTAAAATGGGTTTGAATCCATTTTTTTAACGTTGTTATTGTTGCTGTTTTTTTTCTTAAAGGTTTTTGAATAAAAAGTAATAAGAAAATTGTTTGAATAACAAATCTCAGAGGATCAAATAAACGTGGTCGTTGTACTCTAATTTGAGGGTAGTAATAGTGAAAATCATGTCGTATTTTACTGTAAAAATTGTTTTCCAATGGAAAAATTGCTAGTAACAGGAGATAAAAAAACAAATTTACAATACATACTAAAGTGTTGACTTCATTAATTTTGTAAATCATGTATTTATTTTTGATTTTGTTACTTAACTTGTTTATTGATGTCATCATAGATGCCCTAAATTTTCTCAGTATTTAGCAATATATCAATAACAAGCTTATTTATTTCCATGCTAGAAGCACAATAAGGTGCGTATCTAGTAAAAGGTTGTTGTTGCATATGAGCCATCATAATAAATTCATCATCGGGAATAATTGGTTTTAATAAATGGTTTGCAAAAATAGAATTTTGCAGAATTAATACAATATCATTCATTACGCTACTATTAGCACGTAATTTATTTGTTAAAAAATACTCATTAGAATTTGGTTTAATACTGTTAAATCTAATTAGTGCGTTAGGTGTAGGTGTAAATACAGTTATATTTAAGTCTGCTAAATTTTGGGCAATTTGTGTCGATTCGTTATCACTTGTACCTGCATCTATAATAATAAAATCTAAATCTAAAGATTTTAATGGCTCTTCGTGCATATCTGTGGGTAAAATTTAAAAAGCAGTGCACGATAAAGCC
>CAZTNG010000178.1:0-1509 GCA_964615195.1 uncultured Enterobacterales bacterium | reverse complement strand
AATTAACAGAATGAGCCTCATAAATATCATCAAGTAATGAGGTGCATTCAATTTGTAGTTATATCTAATTTTATAGTTTACTCCACATTTAATTTATCAGTTAAATAAATTCGAGCTCCAAATTTAGCAGAAATAGTATGGAGAGAATAAAAATTAAGATGATCATTTGTGCACTTTCTTACTTCTTCATTGTTTGAACCTACAATAAAAGCACATTTAGGATGCAGTCTTGTGTTAAACTTATCAGGAAAACAACAATGTTTTGAAATTTCTGATAAACAAAATTTAGTTTCAGTATCTGCTAAAAGAAAGTTTTCTAAATAGAGAATAAAACCTTTCTTTCCTTTTGGAAGAATAGATTTTTCAGTAGGAAGATAAACAAAATCATCGCCTTCTTGCTTAAATATTTCTTCATAATGAATATTGGCCAAATCTAATTTAATTAGTTCAAAATTATTAACATCTGGAATTTCATTAATAATTTGTTCTCTAAATTCTTGAGACTTTCCGATTAACATAAACGAATGACAATAACAGTTTAAGTAATCAATTGAATTTTTATTGTAGTTTTCGCTTGTATCATAGGTTGATATCATTGCAAATGCTCGGAACGTATTGCAGATATTTGCTATTTCGTCAGGTGTATTTATTTCATCAAAAATTACACGTCCGCTTCCACCACCAAAATGTTTACGTTCACATTCAATCATTTTTTCAATAAATTTCATAAATAATTCTCCATCGAAAAGGCAAACATCTAAATTTGAAGAGATCATATGCCTTTCAAAAACTTTGAATCAGACCTCTATTATCATTTATAATCTAGAATGTGTTTTGATTAATATATCTAATATCTTTTAGATATTCACAAAAATTATCTAATATATTCCTTAAATACCCTTTGTAAAAGTTCACATTTTACAATTAGATCATCAATTAAAGAATCCCAAGATTGGCGATCCTCTAAATCAACGTCATAAATTCGGAGAGATATTGAAGCAGCTTTGTACCCGTCCTTTCTATCCCAATCCAAACTAAACTTTAATTTGCGTTCGATTTCTTTTTTGTTTTTTGCCAATTCATCAAATAATTCTTTATTATCAAAAATCCAGAAATCTGTAGATACACATTTTTCTCTAGATGCTAAAGATATGCGCACACAGGCCTTTGAACTACCTACTGCAAAATGATACCAAGAATCAGTATTAGGTTTTCTTGTTGGTAATTGACTTCCTTTTTCCGAAATTTTTTCATTTAAGCGAGTCCAAAAATCAATCGCAATAGATTGTGCTTTTGTTAGTGATTTTTTCTGCGTCTGCGAAATCTCATCATCTTCTTTTTTTATTTCTAGGCACTTTTCAATTGTACTATCACTAACAATATTTTGTTCTTCTTGGTTATCAACATTATGACACTTAATACCAAATAAATTTCGCAAAAAATTTAATAATCTTTTAAAAAATAATTCATTATTCATACAATGGAATATCCTTAAAATTAACAACTACT
>CAZTNG010000177.1:0-1510 GCA_964615195.1 uncultured Enterobacterales bacterium | reverse complement strand
GCCAATGCTTCTGTAATACATCCTTTTTTAAGTAGCTTTTTATCTTCTAATACTCTTACGTAATCAACAAAGGTATTCATTAGGGTATCTAGTGCTATATTTATATGTATTTCTTGAAGTTCTTCCTTACAACTTTCAAATACCGCTCCAAATGTCCTTATGTCTTTATCACACCGTTTTATATATTCCAATATTGTGGTGCAAACACATACCATTGTAGTGTGCGCAATAATGGCACTAAATTGATTAGCTCGACAACCAGACTCTAAATTTAAGAATTGTTTTTGGTTAAAGAAGTTTATCTCTATGCTCCAACGTCTTGTATATGTTTGGACAATTTGTTCATTTGTTAAATCTAAATCTGTAGATAACAAGCAAATGTGTTTATCTGCATTATTCTTATTTCTAACAAACAGTACCTTTACAGGAATATTATTTTTCTTGGTTTTAACTATAACGGAGCCCATAATCATATTATTAGATTTGATTATTCGTTCTCGTGTTAGCTTTTCATATAAAGCCTTTAGACTATAACTATTACCGTCCTTATATACATATGAAGTGTTTTTCATATGCTTAAGCATGCCAATAACATGAAATCCTAGGTCTCTAATTTTTGATATTAGTGGTTCTGAGGTAAACCAAGTATCAAAAAGAACATAGTCAGCGGGAATTCCAGCTTTAACAGCTTTATTTAAAAGATCTACTACAACCTGAGGTTTAGTTTTACGGCTTTCTATCATTCTTTTACCAATGGCAGTTCTTGCATCTATATTCTTGTTATCTAGAGGTTTAATGCAATTTTTGTCCTTAGCTGAAGACATCATGGCGAAATCAAAAGGGAATGATGAAACACCATCTGACCAAATTAAACAAAGGTACTGAAAGCCCTTAAGGTATCTATGTGAACAGTGATCGAATATCCTAGCAAGCAATTGAGTATCCTTGCTTCGACTTCTGTTGATTATGGAATCATCAATAGCAATAGTTTTAATTCTTTCTGAGCTTGTTAGCTTAGAGGTTTTAAAAATAATTCTACTTGTAATGTCAAGCAGGCAGCTACGCCAAGAGAAGCCTGTAGATGATAAAAACCTATACATAGAGCTCTTAGAAATACCATTACCATTATTTAAAGCTTTACCACTATTTGAATATTTGTTTAGAGATTTACCAACGATAATGCTAATGAGACATTCTTTAAACATTTCAACAGAATTAAGGCCACGTTTTTTATAGATACCAGCTCTGTTAAGAGAATTAGAAAGGCCTAACTTAGAAAGAAAGTAAATAAATTTAGAATAATTAGAGAAATTGTGTGACATTTTTGATATTATAACCTTGTGTGTTTTTTGCTTGTACTATATATGTTTTTGTCGACTAATATTATACCATAAAACACACACTAAAGCCTTATAAATAAAGGCTTTCTACCACTTTTTAATCTAAATAATTCTATAAAATAAAATTCTAAAAAAATCAACGCAAGTTTTTAAAAAGCACCAAAGACTGC
>CAZTNG010000176.1:0-1548 GCA_964615195.1 uncultured Enterobacterales bacterium | reverse complement strand
GGCTTGAGGAATGATTTGGTGGTTGGTAATTTAATGAGGAAGTGTCAAAGAAGCGCGCTTTTACGAAATATTATATTTTATATTAGTTAATATATATATTATTTTAAACAAATTATATTAAAAAAATTTTTTAATAAAATAGTGACATCTGTCTAATTTTGGTATAAACTGACTTCAAACTTATGAATAGAGATTCATAGGTGAACTCAAAAAAATTAAAATATATGGAGAAATTCATGAATAAGTTACAGGTTGTTTTAGGTACTATCGTATTAGGTGCTGCTTTAGTTGGTTGTTCAAATACTGATGCTTTAAATCAGAAGGTTGACGCTTTAACTTCTAAGGTTGATGCTTTGGCTTCTGATGTTGATTCAATTAAATCAACTCAGGCTCAGTTAGCTAATGATGTTGCTGCTGCTAAGGCTGATGCTGCTCGTGCTAACGAACGTTTAGACAATTTAACTACTAAGTACAAGAAGTAATATCTTTTTATACTAAAAAAAGGGGCTATGGCCCCTTTTTTATTATCGAAAACAAATGGATTTGATTGATAATATTTCTTTTAACATAGGTTTGGATTATATCCAGGTCTAATAATTTAGTGTTTGTCGATAAAAGAGTTAGCACTTTGCTAGTGTCGTTTCTATTTTTTCGAACACAAATTTTATCTTTTGAATTTTGGTTTGTTACCGTAGTTTCAACAATAACAGAACTACTGAAATTTCTGATCATGTCTAAATTTAGCATCCTTTCAAATTTTTGAAGTAATGTCTTTAACAAATAGTATGTTTCATTATAACGATAGACATTGTTTTGCATATACTTAGGCATTCCAATAACATGTAGTACACGCTCTATAGTAGTTGTAATTAAAGTTGCTAGGGTGAACAGGTATAAAATAGACCATAATTCTTTTAGGGCTTTATCTGCAATTAAATAACAACTTCTGGTTTGCATGAGAATAATGATCACTAATTTTATAAATGCTCTTACTCTTCTTACATCGTAGAGAGATTCATAGAAAATGAAGTTTTTTCTCCAAGCCTTTGTTAGATTATTTGTCTTTTTTTCTTAGTTGAATGTCAATTGGAGATAAAGGCTTATAAAAGCAAAAATTTTTAAGAAGTATATTTATTAAGAGCACTTTTTGATAATTTATCAGAGATAACTGATTTATCTTAGATAATAATTAAACTTGATTTTATTCAACATAACGCAAATACATAACTCAAGCAAGATTTGAACAGAGCTTAATCCCTTTGATTTATAGAATCGAGCTCGTTGCAACATAGAAGAGAAATAAACCTTACTAAAAATGGTAACATTAAAAATTTTTTATTAGGACCGGGTTACTGCAATTCTTTTAATGAGATTGTTAAATACTATCATTGCATGTTTTAAATCAGAATAACCCATAATTAATATTTTTAAAATATTATTTTAGAGCTAAGTATTTTTTTAAAATGAATTAAAAAAAGAGTAAATTTATTCAAAAAAGCACAAAAAACGAACAAAAAAGGTAAAAAAGCAAAAAAAATAAAAAAAGAC
>CAZTNG010000175.1:0-1552 GCA_964615195.1 uncultured Enterobacterales bacterium | reverse complement strand
TTTAGAATTAAACGAAAAAAAGGAAACATTTTAAAACATGTAAATATAAAAAATAAAAACAATCCCTAAAATACTTAAGAAAAAAAATTTACATATTTTTTCTTGTTCTGCCCATTCTTCTTCAATTTCGTTATTTCTTTTCTCTAAATCCCCAAAGGTATGTTCTTTACCACAAACTAAGCAAATATTGTGTTTAATACCACATTCAGACCAACCAAATCTCACGCCTTTTTGAGCGCCACAATGTGGGCAAGGAGGAGGTAATGGCGCTGATGAATGTATAGGCTTTGATTTAGCTACAGGTGCTTTATTTTTAGTTAAAGCATTAGTTGTTGAAAATAGATTAATTACTCCTGCACGGGCATTGTTTTTACCCCTTGCTTCTTGAATAACAGTAAACTGAACAAAGTCTCCCTTTTTTGGCGTGTAGTTATGAGCCAAATCTGAATCCATGAAGTAAAAATCAGTTTTAGTTCCTTTTTCAGAAATGAAACCAAAATGCTTTCCATTTTTTTCTATGTAGTTTTTAATAAAGCCACATTTGATTTCGTTTTCCATAATCAACACCTAATCAGAAGTTTATCCATACTTATATTTTACCATTTTTAGCAAGTTATTTTTAAATTATATTAATAATTATAACAAATATATAACTTGTTTACTAACTCAAAAAGTGACATAAATGTATTTCTCTTGGCTAGAATTTTTTATAGAGTACAATTTTTACACAAATTCGTATTCTTGTAAATATTTTGTAATACAAATTAGACAAATTTAACTCATATTTGTCTTAAAAATTACTCAAATTTGTCTAACGAGAAGAAGATTATTATTTAAATGTTCCCAAGTTAAAAGTCTTTTTTAATTAAATAACTCTACCTCAAAATGAAAATACAAAATACCAAAGACTATTAACGCCTAACGAAGCTATTACTAATTAGGCGTTAATAATATCCATTCTCTATAAGATATTTTATGTAATTTTCTAAATTTTAACTTAATTTAAATTATGTATTTAGGGATAAATCTTTTAATAAAAATACAGAAAATTTGCATTTTTAAATTTAGACTATTAGAATAAGCCTTAACAGATTTAAGGCTGTAAGGGGTTTGAGAATAACCCAGATCTGACACTATGCCACATGGCTATGGGTCAGACACGCAGAAATGCGGAATATGGACGGTTTTATTATGCCGTTCTCCAATTATCAAAGCTAGCCTTTGAATATACAAAATACGACCGTAAACGTAGCTTAATATGACTTCCCTTTGTCTCCTTATTAGGCTATCAGCTATTTCTATTAGATAGCCATCTCATATATAAATCATAAAGAGTAAAAACTAATACAAGCTATTAGTTTCTGCTCTTAATGAGCTTATCAACATTTCAAATCCTTAGTTATTCTAAGTTAGATCTTATCTAGCTTAAATATCCGCTGTTCACTCAGCATAATGATGAAATAGATAAGATTCAAGAGGTTCAACTCGCTTCTTAAATCACACAATCCCCTTAGCAATGCTTTGGGGATTTCATAATGAAAGTAAAAGCTAA
>CAZTNG010000174.1:0-1589 GCA_964615195.1 uncultured Enterobacterales bacterium | reverse complement strand
AGTACTACATCAATTTATATTTGACAAATTAAAGTAATAATAGCGATTATATTATTTATGTTTTTTAAAATTGGGTTTTTGTTATGTCTTCTTATAAGCAAAATTATCTTAAATCATGTTTTTTATCCCTAATTCTCACGTTAATATATATTGTTCTTGTTCCAAGATTCATGAAACAATTTAGTACCGATAGTTTATTTCAATTTAGCGCAATTTATATTTTCGTTTGTGGTTTAATTGTTCCTCTTACTTTCTTCTTTGCAGGAAAATTTACAACAAACATCAAAGAACCTGCTAGGCCTCACATCGATATCAGCGATACGGATAGCCAAGAGAAAGTAAATTTGCAAGATATTGCAAAACATGCCATAAATTCAAATCCAACAACTAAAGCACGCTCTCCTTTATTGGAAAATAATGAGTATCAGTCTTCTGCAATTAATAACAAAACAAAGTTTCATGAGGAAGAAATTTCTGAGGAAATAGTGACTATTTATATTGGTAACATTCCATTCAAAGTTAATGATACTGGTTTGAAAGATCTATTTAAACCATTTGGTGGAACAATATATTATGCACACTTATCACGCGATGCTAAAACAAAAAAGCGTAAGGGAATAGGTTTTGTAAAAATTAGTAAAGTTGCAGGTTTAAAAGCAATTGAACAACTAAATGGTTCTTCCTTATTGGGTCGTGAAATTGTTGTAAAAATTGCAAATGAAAGAGGTCAATCACCTATTACTGAAAATTTAGACGGTAAATAAATTAATACTCTCAAAACCAAACCTAGAAAGTGATATTTTTAAGTTTTCTGAAAGCCTACTTGTGTCTGTACAGTAGGCTTTCGGTTTTTCATAACATGTTATTTCATCATTCATATTAGATAATAAAAAGTTAACCCTTCTTGCAATTGCTTCCCCTGAATCAACCAACTTACAATTTGGCAAAAGTTCCGATATTTCTTGTTGTATGAGTGGAAAGTGAGTACACCCTAAAACGACAGTATCAGGTTTATTACTTAAAGACATCCATGGTTCTAATACTTGTTTAATATCTTCAATGTCAAAAGATTCGCCGGCAATTTTCTTTTCTGCAATATTGACCAATTTTGTAGTACCAATTTTCAAAACTTTAACTTCTTTTGCGTATTTATTGATTAACTCTGACGTGTAATTTCTAGCTATAGTGCCAGGTGTCGCTAATAAGCCAATAACCTTATTTGTGGTAATCTTGGCTGCAGGTTTTATTGCTGGAACAACGCCAACTACAGGTATTGATACTTTTTTTCTTACCACATCTAAAGCTATCGTACTAGCTGTATTGCATGCAATAACAATCATATCTAATTTCATGGATTCACAAGCTTTAACTAGTAACGATGTTACTCTAGATTTAACAAAATTTTCTTCTTTACTTCCATAAGGACAACAATAATTGTCAAATAAATATAATGAAGTTATTTTGGAACTACATACTTTCATTACTTCATTGTAAACTGATAATCCGCCCACTCCAGAATCAAAAAATAAAATCTTAAAACTCATGATTTATCACCTAATATTTGATAATAATTATACATCCTTTTTTAT
>CAZTNG010000173.1:0-1671 GCA_964615195.1 uncultured Enterobacterales bacterium | reverse complement strand
CCACCAAATATAAATTGGTAAAGAATCATAAAAGCTTGAGTTTACTCAGGCTTTTTCAATTTTACTATACTTGTAATAAGTTTAATTACTAATTATACAACGTTATATTGATTGGTAATTAAATATGAAATACCTAGTTTAGTAATAAAAATTGTTTGTTAAATTTTATAAATAGATAGAATTTATTATTAATAATAATGTATTTAGTGAAAATTTTTATGAGGCTCGGTAGAATATACGCACTTTAAGCATGTTTAGGCTTTATTTACAATAATTTTATTGTAGATTATTTTATTAAATTTTAGGATTATTATGGCTATAGTAACAAATCTGCGCGAATTAGTGGAAAGAGGATTTTTTCGACAGGAATACTCTAAAAAGGTTCAACCGAAGCAATATGATCGCAAGTTAGCTATTCCTGTTTCTGCTGATTATGTTAGTTCCATAGATATGTCTTCAGAATTTGCTGCAGATGGTGTAGGTACTATTTTTGAAAATGCGCTCTCTGTAATTGCGCAAAAAGCTGCTGTTAATGAATCAGGTGATTATCAAATATATTTTTTAAAGGGTGATGAGGCTGAAAGATTAAGTGTGAATTGCATGCATGTGAATTATATTAATCTTGCCGCAAATTTTGTACTTCGCTTAGTTCCCTATGTTAATACCAATTATGATTATAATTATGTAGTTTGTCATGATGCTCCTGAGCATATGATAAAACCAACAATTTCTTTGTTAAAAAGTCTTCGTAATGCACCTGTTGAACAAATGTCTAGTAGTGCAAAACTATTATGTGATGTTGTTGATTTTGCTTTTAAACTTGTAAGTGCTAAGCAGATAAGACCTTATACTTTTGCTATTAATGATGTTAATAGCGCACAATTAAAATATGGTGTGTACTGGGTGCCTAATTTATTATGTAAGGAAGTACTTGATACTATTCAAGGTCTAGATAGCTTAAATAATGATGTTTCTATGCGTATGATTACATTTAATTCGCGTACGGATTCAAAGAAATTACGCTATCGAGAATCACCTATAGCATCACTTTTAAGTATGATTATTAGCGAAATTATTGTGGAGTTTGCTCCTCAAGATATTACTAATGCTAATTGTAAGATGTTATTTAGTGGCAATAAGCTTGTAACAAACAGACCTGAATCTATAGCTAAACATCAGGATTTAACTTCTTGGGCTAGAGGTCTTTAAATCTAGGAAAGGAGGCTTTAGCCTCCTTTATTAATTCATGTTTAATTTACCAATTCTTTTAGCTTAGTAAATAGCGGCGCTTTTTTAATAATACTGATGGGATTTATAACTTGTAGATTTAAGGTTTTAACTGCATAGCCTACCAAAATATTGGCTAAAGTTTCATTATATGTTGTAACACCTTACGTTATTATTAATTCTTATCAGCAGAAATTTAATGAACAAACATGGAATGGATTGTTATTTTCATTCATTGTTGCTGTTTTATGTCGCATTATTTTTATTTTTTCTTCTTTCTTCTTGTCTTTTTTAAACCACTTTTTAAGTTAAAGATATTGAGCTAGCATCAATTATTTACACAAATTTGGGTATTTGACCATTTCTTTAGTTATAGCTATTTTGGGATCTAACTTACATTTCGCACTTGAACATTGTTAATTTCGTCTCTCAGTACTTGAGCAT
>CAZTNG010000172.1:0-1683 GCA_964615195.1 uncultured Enterobacterales bacterium | reverse complement strand
CGTTTAACTATATTTTATATGATCTATATGAGCTTATTTTCGGCTAAAACCCATTCTTAACTCATATAGCCTCTTTAGGATCTATTATGAATAATATTAAAAGAGAGCAGGAACGAGATGAATTGCATCGTTCAATATGGGCAGTTGCAGATGATTTAAGAGGATCTGTTGATGGTTGGGATTTTAAAAGCTATGTTTTATGCACAATGTTTTATAGATATATTTCTGAAAATTTCTGCAACTACATCAATGAGAATGAATTAAAGAGTAATAATTCTGATTTTAATTATGCAAAAATTTCAGATAGTGAAGCTTTAAAAGCAAAAGAAGATCTCATTCAGGAAAAAGGTTTCTTTATTCTCCCTAGTCAATTGTTTTGTAATGTAAATGAAAAAGCTCCTAATGATGAAAATCTTAATGAAACATTAGAGGCTGTTTTTAGAAATATTGAGCAGTCTGCAAAAGGTTCTAATGCCGAAAATGATTTTGTTGGTTTATTTGCTAAATTTGATGTAAATAGTGTAGATAGTTTAGGTAATACTGTAGCCAAAAGAAATGAAAAGCTAATAAAAATCTTGAATGGTATTGCTAAAATGCAACTTGGAGAAGTTAAAGATCATTCTATTGATGCTTTTGGTGATGCATACGAATATTTAATGAAAATGTATGCTTCAAATGCCGGGAAATCTGGAGGTGAGTTTTTTACACCAGCTGAGGTTTCTGAATTACTAACTAGGCTTGGTACAGTAGGTAAAACTGAAATTAATAAAGTTTACGATCCAGCATGTGGTTCTGGTTCTTTATTATTAAAAGTAGAAAAAGTTTTAGGTAAAGGTTCTGTACGAAATGGTTTTTATGGTCAAGATGTAAATCCTACTCTATATAATTTGTGCAGAATGAATATGTTTTTGCATGATATTGGTTTTGATAAATTTAATATTGCATGTGACGATACATTAAAAGCTCCACAACATTGGGATGATGAACCATTTGAGTTAATTGTTTCCAATCCTCCATATTCACAACCTTGGGAAGGGGATGATAGTCCAATACTAATAGATGATCCTCGTTTTTCTCCTGCAGGCGTTCTTGCACCTAAGAGTAAAGCTGATATGGCTTTTATCATGCATAGCATTTCTTGGTTAGCCTCTAACGGAACTGCTGCGGTTGTTTGTTTCCCTGGCATAATGTATCGCAATGGTGCTGAGCAGAAAATAAGAGAATATTTAGTACAAAATAATTTTGTGGATTGTATTATTCAGTTACCAAATAATTTATTTTTTGGTACATCAATAGCTACCTGTATTATGGTACTCAAAAAAAACAAAATAGATAATAAAGTTCTATTTATTGATTCTTCAAATGATTGCATAAAAGTAACGAATAATAATAAGTTAGCTGAAAACAATATTTCTCATATAGTTGATCTATTTACAAAACGTGAAGATATAGCTCATGTATCTCATTTAGCTACATTTGATGAAATTAAGTCAAATAAATTCAATTTATCAGTATCTACTTATGTTGAGGCTGAAGATACTCGTGAAATAATTGATATCAATAAGTTAAATGCTGAATTAGATGAAATCGTTAAAAGAGAAAATGAATTACGTATAGCTATTAATTCCATCATCGATGAAATCGAGGTGTGATTATGAGTAAATTAAACGAATTACTAACAGA
>CAZTNG010000171.1:0-1710 GCA_964615195.1 uncultured Enterobacterales bacterium | reverse complement strand
TAATGAACTATAGAGTTTATGTAGTTACAAATTATCCCAGGGAATTTAGGTTAAAGGATTTATATGTTTAAAAAATTTATTCTGTGCACATTTCTGTTATTTCTATGCAGTAACGTATACTCCTCACAAAATATAAAATATTTGCCATCAGAGCAACAATGGCTCAATCACGCAAAACTATTAGAAAAATTTTGGTTAGTACCAGATGCATATGGCAATCCTATTGGTAAATTTCCGACATGGAGATGTAATGATGGGACACTCAGAAACGGGAAAAAATGTAACGATGAATCAAAAGATCCTGAGTTAATGCCAATTATAAATTTTGACTACGTAAGAATGATGTCACGACAAACTTTTGGATATGGAGCTTTATTTAATCTTACAGGCAACCCAGATGACTTAAAACTTCACCAAGCTGGTGTAAAGTTTCTATTAGAAAAAGCAAAGGATCCTGATGGAGGGTTTTACTCAATTTTTGTTAAAGATGATACATCTTATCCATCAAGACTTGCTAGAACAGCTCAAGATTTATCTTATGCTCTAGTTGGTTTAGCAATGAATGCCTACTTAACTAACGATCCTGATACAATTAAAGTTATTATGGATACTCAAAAATACATATATTCTACTTATTATGATCCAAAAACAAATTTATTAAAATGGTGCTTTGAAGATTCATATTTTGATAAAAAAGAACAACTAGAATTAGTAGCTCAACTAGATCAATTAAACGCCTATCTGCTTTTAACATGGAGATTAATACCTAAAGCTGAACAAAAAAAATGGACTAATACCATTAAAAAAACCATAAAAATGATCAACGACCATTTTTATGTCAAAAATGGAAATAAATTTTGGGGTTGCATTGATAATAATGAATGCTTTAACACTGAAACAGGCAAACACCTAGATTATGGCCATAGAGTCAAAAGTTTTTGGATGGAATATCTTGCAGCTAGGGGAACAAAAGATTCTAATTTAGAAGAATTTGCAATAAAAGGAATAAAAGATACGCTTAATGAAGCCTTAGCTAATAATAAAATTGAATGGTTTGAAAGCAATAACAAGGAACAAGCTAGTTGGTGGGTTTATGCTGAGCTAGATCAAAGTGCTCTAACACTTGCATTAGAAGATAAATATACAATGCCTAATACTTTATTTAATTGGATAAATGACCGTACAGATCAAGTTTATGGCGAAATGAATGATGGCTTAAAAACACATTTTTGGCGTAGTGCTTTTCATTCAACAGAACACGCCCTAGTAGGATATATTACAAGTCAAGGAATAAGAGCTAACTATTGCAAACAAAGTACAGGTTGCTTACGTGATAACCAAGTTAATTTATATTTTGCTCCCGCAATATCATCCTCCAAAATGGTATACACACCTTATTTATATAGCGGAAACATCCTTTCCGATAAACAAATAAATAAAGGACTAGGTATTCACAAAGTAACATTTAATAAAATACGTGCACCGATGCCCGTAAATTAAAATATTGATATATATTTCACAACTAGATGTCAGTGCTCTAACCCCTGTAAGTTGAACAAACATACTGGGGTTATTATTTATGAATCATACAGATGAATATTAAGTCGAGAATTATCAAACATAATAAAATTAGAAGTGAATAACAACCTATGTAGAGTAAGCGTAATCTATTTTCCACGATAACAATTTGAGATAAGATAGCCGACCTTG
>CAZTNG010000170.1:0-1713 GCA_964615195.1 uncultured Enterobacterales bacterium | reverse complement strand
AAAAGGGTGTTATAAGCAATTATAAAAAAGAATAGGTATCCTAGTGACCAATTCAGAGCGTGATCGATTTTTAATTGTATAAAATAAGCAGGGCTTGCGTCGATGCAAAAAATTAAGTATGCAGTTAATAGGGCGGGATAATCCTTTGCAAGCTCAAATCCTCTGTCAGCTAGAGAGTTTGCGATAGTAGCACATGATATAGTAGTTACTCCCCAAAAGAGAAATGCTATACCAAGGCAAATATAGAGTTTGTTTGGTTGGAAATTAAAAAATTCACCCAAAGCTGCGCATATATATACAGCCCCCAAAATAGCAAATGGGAAAATCGCCATGAATTTAGCCATACTAGTTTTATTCCTTTTTTTGACTGTAAAAATACAAGTAAGCAATGGTTATGTATTTTAGATACAGCTAGATTACAGTTATTATATTCAAATCGTTATAGATGGCTTTTGCATATATGTATGCATAAACATCTAAATTCTATTTTTACAATTTATCGACTAATAGAGCACATACACTACTACTAAGAATACAAATTAGCCAAATTGCTAGGTATTTATTTCTAGAATAAATTCTTAATAAATTTTTACGTAAAAATGCTTCATCAACGTTAAAATAAAATAATTCAGAATTATGAGTTAGGTCTGTATTGATTATAGGTTTTATCTCAAAGCTTCCAGCCCCAATTTCTGCCATGTAGCTTAGACCAGCTCTATATGGAATTGTCTTTACACTATATCGAAAATCCTTATCATGAACTTTTTTGCCGGCAGGATAATAAAATTTTGAGTCAAAAAATCCCTTCATGTCGTTATTTTTAAAATTAAGAGAACTGAGCTTTAGTTTTTTAAAATTGCCTATTTGGTAGCTTTTAAGAGGAAATTTAAATTTATCTAAAATTGTAATTTCTTCAGCTTTAGTAGTTATCGGAATTTGATCATTATTAGTTATAAAATTAATCCACTCAGATTTTTTGGTAAATGATCCCTTTTTATAAATTTGAGGTTGGTAATTAAGGTAAATGCATTCTCCTAAAATGTGATTATTAGGATCTACAAAGGAATTGCTATGATATGGACAATTGATTACAAGGTAATTGCGACGAACGGGCTTATCAAAAGCCTCCTTAAGCATGTATTCGTTATATATACCAGGAAGCTCTGCAATCCATTTTCTATATTTTATAGTGCTTAGATAGTAACCAATGCTTATAATTGCGGCAAGAGGTAGATTAATAGCAAGAATTAGAATATAAAAATTAGTCTTTGAATAAATTTCTTGACGTGAAAGCCAAATTCCAATTGGTACAAGAATAACGTTAAGCGTGCCTATAAATAGGACAATTTTAAGCTCTAGGTCAAAAGCCTTGCTACTTGGACTAGCTTTAGAACGACGCTTTTCTGTCGCCTTTTTTTTTAAATTTAGGAGCGTAAACTTGGAATAAAATAAGAACAAGAATTACGCCTAAAAGAATAAGTAGAAAATGTGCTTTATTAATATTTATTTTATAATGCTGTCTAACATAAAAAACAAATAAGCCAGCTACTACTAAAGCAAGACCTATAAGAAATTTTTTTATAAAAAGCTTCATTTTATTGTATCTTTAATTGATATTAACCGTTATTTAATTAAAATCTAACATTGTTAGAATATAACCACAAATGAGTTTTAGTAATAATACTCTTGTTTAATTTAAAATAAGTATTAGGT
>CAZTNG010000169.1:0-1731 GCA_964615195.1 uncultured Enterobacterales bacterium | reverse complement strand
TAGCACTGTAACATCATCAATTAAGAAGATATTACCAATAGCTATAACAATAATCACCACTACAATAATCATCATCACTCCCGATAGCTCCTCTCATCTTTGCAAATGGCGTTGGTTTTAGCTTGCGCGCATTGTCATCCTTAAAATATTTTTGAGCTTCGGTAATACTTAATAAAAAAATTTTATCTGTTGTATTAACACCACCAGGTGTACCATATTTAGGATTTTCACTATTTACAACAAAGGTATCAGCAATACGCTTGCGTTCATCTGTATTAAAAGCGGTTAAATAAAAATCACTATTTAGCCACTTACGAATATCACTTTCCGCCCATGTTATTTTTTCAAATTTATTATTATATGGCTTAGAAGTAATTCCATACTCTGTTATAAGCAATGCTTTATTGTCGCTTACCTCTAATACTCGCCACTCTACTGGCTCCATTTTTTGGGCATCAACAAGATAATAGTTACCAAAGGTAATAACCTCTCCCACCTTTACTTTTGGCTTAGATGAAACAAGCTCTATAAAAAAATTATCAGCAAAACAATTTGACACCAATAGTAAAGAAGCCGTAAAAACAGCAACCTTAGACCAAAACAACTTCATGAAAGTTTCCCTCTCTTATAAGCACACTACCACTAAGAATAGTTAGCTTAATTTTTCCATAACTACTAATTATATACAATAAACAAGTCATATACAATTTTTATGTGATATTTTTGAGAAACATAATATATTTTATATGGTTGAATAAACAATAAGACACAATTAACAGGATCTAGATTTTATTATAAATTAAGTAGCATAAAACTAAGGCTAATATTTTGTGTTATATAACTTACTAGATATTAAATGTATCAATAGAATTAATCTCTTTACTAGTTTTAGAAGCTTTTTCTAAGCCTATATTTTTCTTCCTTTATATGATCATTGTTCCGTACAATAACAATTTCTCGTTTGGTGAATTGTTATTGTACTAAATTGGCACTATGTTCAAGTTTGTTACTATCTCTAGCATTTACAGCAATACCACCTTTTTACTAAAGAGTCGTAATAAAAGTTATATATCAGTCGCTACCACATCAGCGATATAAGTCTTATTAATTTGCTTTAATAACTTAGGCCCCCTGACAACATAGAATGAACCTAATTTTTGTTCTTTAGGTTTAAATCGTTTTCTACCTTGTAATTGTATTGTTGTAAATTGACCATTGTTCTTCTCAAGTGCAAAGCTTATTGCCTAAACTCATTATGAATTCATTCGTATCATCAGTAATTCTTAAATTAACAGCAATAAATTTATTGTGTACTGTAATACATATTTTGGTATACAAAAGTATTTAGTGAAGTACAAATATTCATCACATTTTTAATTTAGTATATAGTCTATACTATTAAATAAGAAATCATATTGGAGCTTATTTTATATGACAACTAAAAATGATGAAGAAAAATACATTCTCGAACCGACAGATGAAGAATTAGCTGAATATTCAATTATGGCTGGTATTATGAGCTGTTCTGAATTTGATGACTACTGCGATGCTTTTCAACGTAAACACTACGGCAAAATTGTATATACAAGAGAAGAAAGAGAAAAAAGAGACCATATGTCTATTGATGAATGGAATGCTGAAGCTATCAAAGAAATATTTATGGAAGATTAAATATCATATAAAGTTATAATTATTAATGTACATAAATTATTAAATAAAAATGTACAAATG
>CAZTNG010000168.1:0-1749 GCA_964615195.1 uncultured Enterobacterales bacterium | reverse complement strand
TAACTAAAGCGTATTTGATGAAGTAGCATAATTAGAAATGATTATGCTACTTTTTTATTTTAAATTTTCTGAACTTTAAAGCTATATGGAGATTATGTAAGTATATAGTTAATCTATCTTTTACAAGAGATGATATAAAAATATCAAAAAAACATTTAACACTTTTTGAGAATTCATTGTTTTTTAATTCTACTAATTATAATTACTCTGTTAAAATGTATCATTTAGCATAAAGCTAATGTGTTATTAGTATATAAAATTATGGATTATTATTTGTGAAAATATTTAAGTTTTTGTGTATAGGAGCTTTTATTGTATGTTCTAGCAATAGTTCTGCAGACACATCACCGCAAATTGACAACACTATAGCAAAAGAAGTTTATGAAAAAGCTTGTGAATTAAAGGATGGTGATGGGTGTTTATTGTTTGGTGTTTTGTATGCACAAGGACACAGCGTTAGCCAAGATTACCAACAAGCTAGTGTATATTATCAAAAAGCATGCGAATTTAAAGAAGGTGAAGGATGTTTATTTCTTGGATTTTTGTATGCTAAAGGACAAGGCGTGAGTAAGGACTACCAACAAGCTAAGACATATTATGAAAAAGCATGTGAGCTAGGCGAGCAATCAGGTTGCAATTTATATAAGGAATTAAATGAAAAATTAGGAGAGTAAAATAATTTTGCAATTATAAAGCCGTTATTTTGTATTTAACGGAGTATATAAACAGCATCAAAAGTTTAAATGTTCTAAATAAATTTGAGGCCCAACGAGACCAAACCAAAAGTGTGTAATCCCGTATTATCAACTTAGATAACACTTTGATAATCATAATAAACAAAAGGCATCTATAGTAAACTATAGATGCCTTTATTAAATTAACTTTTGCTAATTAGTCTTAGTGACAAAGTAGATCACTATCGCTTCTATCTACGATAAATAAACCAGAGGTATATTTACCCATAGGTATTACAAAGTTACCATTCTTAGGTGTGTATTTATAACCTGTAACTGCATCAGTAAGACTTGTTGTAGCTCCTGCAGCTGTAGTGCTAAGGTTGATTGTCTTATCCTCATCACCAAGATTTAAGGCAAATATTACCTTGTCATCACCTGCATTTTTAAGCGCAATGAACATGTTACTATCGGCAACAATAGGAGTCATTGAACCATTATAAAGTGCAGGATGTGCAGCTCTTATTGCAAGAAGCTTAGCTTCATAGTCATGTAAATCCTGTTCATTTGCACTAAAGCCTGAAATACGACCGTTGTCACGGGATACGTGATCATCATAGTAGCCGTTTTGGTTCTTTTTAGCTGAGAAATTAGCAACTTCTTGACCAATTTCATCACCGTAGTAAACAGTTATTGGACCACTGTATGCTGCTTGGAATGCTAAAGCACACTTATGTAAATTCCAATATTTGCTATCACTAGGTTCTGCGATACTACCACGCTGAAGAAGGTCACCAAATCTTACTAGGTCATGGTTAGTGATCATTAGGTTTGGTTGAGCATGTGCTTCAAAAGCGCTTTCGTTATCATTAAACTGTGTCATGAGTCTAGTGCCAGAATGATCCTTTTTACCAGATTCTTCTACTGCTAAAGCCTGAACAAGAGCGTATCTCATGTTAAAGTCAAAGTTTGACTTTAATCCTGGATTAGAGCTTGGGCCAAAGCCATATTTTTGGATATTAGCGTTACCTTCCCAAAGTTCACCAACCATATAGCCTAATGGATTAACGGTTTC
>CAZTNG010000167.1:0-1939 GCA_964615195.1 uncultured Enterobacterales bacterium | reverse complement strand
GTAGTTGGCTTTTCTACCAAATATCCACCATCAACAATAAGATCAACAATATTCCCAATCTCATTATCAATTTCGTAAGGATCGTTTTCAGCAACATCTTTATGGGGAAGAATTAATGTTACACTCATCAGTGGCTCTCCCATACATTTTAGCAATGATTGCATAATAGGGTTAGACGGCACTCTTAAACCTATAGTCTTACGCTTTTCATTCATAAGCCTACGAGGGACTTCTTTAGTTGCCTTCAATATAAAAGTGTATGGTCCAGGAGTATTGTTTTTAATAAGTCTAAACGCTACATTATCAACTCTTGCATATAATGATAATTCACTTAAATCATCGCAAAGTAGCGTAAAGTTATGGTATTTATCCACATTTCTAATACGCACAATTCTTTCACGTGCTTCTTTATTTTCAAGTGCACAAGCTAATGCATATCCTGAATCTGTAGGTAACACAGCTACAGCTCCATTTTTAATTAACTCTACAGCTTGTGCTATATTTCTTTCCTGTGGTGTAACAGGATGAATTGTTATCATGGTAGCCATGATTTTTTAAACCTCTAATTTAAATCTTTCGTGATGCCAAATTGGCGATGCTCTCTCAGGTAAACTCAAATTTCCACCAAGATCTAAATAAGGCTTTTCTCTGTGAAAATCTGAACCACAAGATGCTAATAATCCATATTCATTGCTTAAAGCGGCTAAAAAATCTCTTTCAGCAGGTGCTTGCATTGCGCCACTAACTTCCATTCCATCACCACCGCATTCTTTAAAATCTTTTATCAGGTTTCTTAACCACTTGTTATTCATATCATAACGACGCGGATGAGCTAATACAGCAATGCCACCAGCTGCCTTAATTGCAGCAACAGCATCAGCAATAGGTCCCCAATTAGCTTTTACGTAAGCACGACAGTTGCTACCTAGGTATAACTGAAAACATTTGTCTATACTTTGAGCAACACCTTGGCTATAAAGAAAGGCTGCATAATTACCTCTCGTAATTGATGCCCCTTCAGCTGCCATTGCTTTTGTTCTTTCATATGCATCAGGAAATCCGCATTTTTCAAGTTTTGCACCAATTTCCTTTGCTCTTATAAGTCTTTTTTCAGCCTGAGTGCTTATTAATGTATTTAATACTTCATTCTTTAAATCAATGCACAAACCTACAATGTGAATTTGATTACCACGCCACATAGTTGATATTTCAATTCCTGAAACTACATGAACTCCACACTCTTTGCCACATTGCACAGCTTCTGCAACACCTACGCATGTATCGTGATCAGTTATTGCCAAAACATCAATACTTTTTTTCTTAGCATAAAGTACTAAATCTTTTGGAGAATATTTACCATCAGAGGCTAATGTATGGGAATGCAAATCAAACATCATTTTGTTTTCCCAAGCTAAAACTTTTTTTAAATCATTTTCCGATCCATCCATTTCATTTTTTCCTTATCTAATTATCATACCTAGTAACCTCAAATTTAATAAAGGCTACTAGGTATAATTCTTATTGTAGAAAAAACACTTTAGATATTATAAAAAATAATATTTAAATATTTTTATAATATGTTATACAAACATCTATTCCATGAATGATTTTAAACCATTCACAAGTTTAATAATATCAGTAATCACACTATTATTTACTAATTATTATTTTTTTCTTACATTAAAATATTAAGTGTCACGTTTTTAATAAAATTACATTTTATAGCAAATTCTAACATTAATAAAAAACCCAATTATCAACAATCTCTAGTTATCAATAATTGGGTAATTTAAAGTTGTATAAACAATTTAAAATTAGATGAATACCAATAAATTTTAAAATTACAGTGACATTCAAATTATAATTTTATTGTTTCTTTACTATTTAATTTTTCCTTACATGTAACTTCAATAAACAACCACTAAAAAGTAACGCAATT
>CAZTNG010000166.1:0-1943 GCA_964615195.1 uncultured Enterobacterales bacterium | reverse complement strand
TGATTTTGATATATTGACATTGTTTTTAGAAAAATAGCGTAACGTAGAAATTTGATTATCTAGTTTTGCTTTAATAATTTGTTTTGCGTAAATTAAACGTAAACTAGGAGTGCTATAAAGTTTATATTGTAATAATTTTAAATCTGTGCATTTTGAAATGTGACTTTCAATTTTTCCTAAATAATGTCCATTCGAATCAAAATAGCATAAATTTATGCCATGTCGTAAACAATAACGTACGGCATCAGATGTGACCTGAATTTTTCCAAAAAGTATTATTGCCTCAAGCATTGCTGACTTACATTCTTGAAGAATTTCATATTTATCATGAGAATTATCTTCACTAAAAGTTGTCACCAATATTAGGTCAAAAGAAACACGTATTACACATGGTGATTTCGTTACATATAAGATTGCCATTTTACCACCTTCAATTTAATAATATTAAGTGAACATACTTTTTAATATGTACTTTAAGTGTTAATTAGTGCATTATTAAACAAGTATCAGTGTTAAATTGCCACCACACATAAAAATGTGTATCTAATTGATTCTTAATGTATAAACTAATTCTCCTAAATAGTTATTGAATCTACTACATCATAATTATTGTATAATAACTCCTATTAAAAGGAGTTATTATACTAGTAAATTTTATGTTCTATTATTTAGAAACTAATCTTAATACCGCCATTTATGTTTAATGCACTGACATCTGAAGCATAAGCCATGTAACGTACAGAAGTGTCAAATGCGAAATGGTCTGAACAATTAAATTGTAGGCCAACAGTTGATTGATATGAGCCACTTGAATCAGAAGCGGAGCCAGAAAAATTATTTGAAAAATCAAAATCAGCCTTAGAATGGCCAAAACCAATACCAAAATAAGGAGAAACAATCCCCTGAGGATTAAATTGTAAATATGAATTTACAAAGAAACCTTGCAATTTAACTTCACCAACGTTGCGTGACCTATAAGACATATCAGATTTAGTATTAACAAAATATTCAGCATCAAAATTTAATGCAACAACACTGTTAAAAGGAATGCTTACACCAATAAAAGGGCTAACGTTAGCAGCATTATCAAAATCAAATCCACTTTCATCAACACTATAATTTGTGTTACCAGCACGTAAACCAAAATATGCGTGAGCACCTCTGGTTTGTTCGCTAGAGGTTTCTTCAGCAAAGCACTGAACGCTAGTAGCTAATGCTGCAAAAATTGCAGACATAATAATTGTATTTTTTAACAAATTCATAATATTTCCTATAAAAATTTTTAATTCAAAGCAATTGAATTGCTTTATCACTATAATTATATTTTTTTGATAATGGATTGAAATTTTTAACCATGGTTGAAAATTAAATTAGATGAATTTAATATAATTTATAAAAATATAAATGGTGAAAGCTTTATTAATCAAGTATAGGTATAAAGCCATCTATGAATAATATTATTTAATAATAAGAAAACAGAATATATTATATTGATTAATTAACATTTTAAAATATCAATATTTATATCTGATTTAATTCAACTAATGTTTGGTTATATAAATATTTGTTGGCTCACACAATTAACAAATATTGTTTTTAAGCACTTTTTATTTGTATGTATACTAAAGAAAACTAAAGTAAAGTTAATGATGGATTATTTTTATGACTAATACTCTGATTACATTTTTAGGTAAAGGAAATCCCAATTCTGGCTACGATCAAGCTAGATATAAATTTGAAGATTCTCAAAATGAAAGCGGGCTCATTATCAATAATGATAGAAACGTATCGAAAAGAGCTCATGTGTTTGGTGTGGCATTGTATACACATTTAAAGAATAAATTAAATAAGTTTATTGTAGTAGGAACTACAGGAAGTGAATGGCAATATATTTATTATGATGAAAATGGAGTCCTAGTGAAAAAGGTAGTTAATAAAGAGAC
>CAZTNG010000165.1:0-2007 GCA_964615195.1 uncultured Enterobacterales bacterium | reverse complement strand
ATTAATATATAACATAATTTGAATTTGGAAAATTAACATGAATATGTGGAAATTAAACCTTCTTTCTCTTTCTTGTGCACTAGCTCTAACAGCATGTGGAGGTGGTGGCGGTAGCAGTGACGGTGATTCTCCCGCTCCAGAACCTTCAACAACTGATGTCACTATAGATTCTATGCAAGGCGGTTTTTCCAACAAACTTAGTTGTTACAATCCAAGCGCTGAATTGGACAAAATTTGTGACCTTCGCGTTTACCAAGTAATGGTTGAATCATTCCAAGATGGTGATTCTAATATTGGCTATGGCGTAGGGTATGGTACAAGTAATCATAATGGTGATATACAAGGTGTAATTGATTCTCTTGACTATATAAAAAGCATTGGAATGAATGCCATTTGGTTAACACCTATTTTCTCAAGCTGTGACGATTCTAATTGCACAAAACTTGATGCTACAGGATATTTTGCAAAAGATTTCTTCAAAATAGATAGCCATTTTGGTACAGAAGATAAGCTTAAAGAACTTGTAGATACAGCTCACAGTAAAGGTTTATATGTTTTTCTAGATGGCGTATTTGGTCATTTTCGTAGTGATGTAAACGTAACCTCTCAAAATGGTAGTACTCTTACTACTAAAACCACATGTACAAACGGCTCAAGTGATTATAAAGCAGATAGTGGAACATTATGTGCTGATTATAATAGCCAAGGAACAATTGACTTCTTTAAGGATGTTGCTACCTACTACATCAATGAATATAAAATTGACGGTTGGCGTTTAGATCAAGCTTACCAAGTACCTATTTCAGCGTGGACAGAGTTCAGAGAAGCAATAGAAGAAGCTTCAGCACAAACTACATATACCGATGCAAATAATAACACCGTAAACCCTTTAGGTTATATGGTTGGTGAAATTTGGTCTAGCAACGAGAAAATCCAAAGTCAGGGATTTGGTAGTAATGATAGCATCGGAATGAATTCTCTTTTTGCTTTTAACTTACGCTATGCTTTAGTTCAAGCATTAGCAGTTGAAGAATCAGGAAATAAAGATAATACAGGAACAAGGCTTCTTTCAGGTTTAAACAGTGATAATAATGCCTTTGCTTCTCATGCAAAACCAAATCTAATGATAACTAATCATGATTTAGTTCGTTTCGGTGATTTAATTCAACGTGCTAAAAAACTAGGAAGTATTTCTAGCGAAGACTACTATTCACGTATTAAGCTTTCTCATAGTTTTATGGCAGCTTACAGTGGTCCTATAACAAACTACTACAATGAAGAAACTGCTCAAGAAGTTCCTAACTTTGACATAAAAGTTACAACAAATTGTGCAAACCAAGGTCTTTGTGATGATCACGTATCACGAGATAATGGTCATATAAATGATGGAGATTTTAGCAGTGACCAGTTAGCAATCAAGAGTAACTTTACTAAACTAATGCAACTTAGAGCAAAACACGCTGCTCTTTCTAATGGTTCATTAAATCCTGTATTAGTTAATAATGATCTATTTATTGCTAAAAAATCTTTCAATAGTGATGATGTATACTTGTTAATGAATGTTAATGCTAGTACAGATTACAATATAAAACTAAATACAACAATATTAGGTTCTACAACAACACTAACAGATCCTATTAGTTGTACAAACTATGATTCAAATGGTACATCTATAGACATATCTTTGACTAAGTTATCATCTATATTTCTTATTCCTAATAATGATAAAAACGATGACGTTTGTATAAACTAATCATTCAACATTAGTACTTATTTTTAGATTATGGCCCACTATTATGTGGGCCATATTTTTATTTAGATACTCTATATTACAATTAAAATAATCTTTGCTAATATTTTCACCATGGTGATTAGATATTGGAGTAAAAAATTCTCATTTATTCTTAATAATTTAATTTTTAATAGTAATTTTGATTGAATTATTGGTTATATAATTATTTTTAATAAATACATCCATGATAGAGTTATTGATTTAGCCTTGCATGT
>CAZTNG010000164.1:0-2009 GCA_964615195.1 uncultured Enterobacterales bacterium | reverse complement strand
TTTAATATATGCCACCGACATTGATGAATGTGATATAACCAATGAACAAGCAGTTGAGCAATTTGTAAATTTATATACACCTCAATTTATCATAAATTGTGCAGCTATCACAGATCCGGATGTTTGCGAAAACGATCCTGATTTAGCCTATAAAGTCAACGCAATTGCTGTTCGCAATATTGCTATTCAAGCACAGAAAATAAAATCTTTGCTGATACACTTTTCATCTGATGATGTTTTTTCTAATAGTAACCTAGAACGTGTTAATGAATTCGATACACCAAATACTGAATCAATTTATGGCAAATCGAAACTTGCTGGTGAAAAGATTATTCAAAATTTCATGACTCGTTTTATTATAATTCGTTCTTCATGGGTTTATGATTTGAACTATGGATTTGTTAGTAAAATCTTAAATAGCATTAATAATAACATAGATATCTACGTATCAGATCAAGGTAAAGCAATACCTACTAGTACCATTCAAATTGCAGAAATATTTAAACAACTATTAAACGGCAATCACTATGGAATATTTCACACTGTAGCAAGTGGCGAACCTTGCTCACGTTATGAATTAGCAAAAGAAATTTATGACATTCTTGGCGCAAATCTTACAAAACTTCATAAAACAAACGATGTAAATTCAAAAGTTGTTTTAGATAATATGATGATGCGCCTTTCTGAAATTAAACCATTATCTTTGTGGAAAGACGAACTCCGTCGTATTATTTTAAGGAATGATAAGTAAAATATGAATCATAGATTTACATCACTAACATCACTTATTTTTATTGCTCTTTTTGCAGGAGCGATAACTGGCATTCTTATACAAAATTTTATGACAGCTGAATCTCTACAGTATTTTCGAAACACTGTATTGGTAGACGGCGTTTTTTATGTCGTAGGTACAGGTTTTATACGACTAATGCAAATGCTTGTTGTTCCCTTAGTATTTTGTTCTATAGTTTGTGGAGCTATGTCTATTGGAGACACAAAAACACTTGGCACAATTGGATTAAAAACACTGTTTTTTTACTTGTTCACTACAGCTATGGCAATAATTATTGCATTAACAGTCGCTAATGTCATAAATCCAGGACTTGGAACAAACTTTGAAATTGCGCATACAGCAACAACAGCAACAACTGATAATGTTAAATTTGCAGATACAATTCTAAACATCATTCCAAAAAATCCGATTGAATCTTTAGCTAAGGGTGACATGTTACCAATCATCTTTTTTGCACTAATTATTGGTATCGTTTTAGCAAGAGTTCGTAGTACTTCAGACATACTTGCAGCTGTGTTTACCCAAGGTAATTCAGTAATGATGGATATGACAATGCTTGTCATGAAACTTGCTCCTATAGGTGTATTTTGTTTGGTAGCAAGAACTTTTTCAAACCTTGGTTTATCTGGATTTATTCCTTTAATTAAGTACGTTTGTAGTGTATCAGGGAGTTTGTTCATTCAATGTTTTATTGGTTATATGCTGCTTCTAGTTATCTTTACTAGATTAAACCCTATAACCTTCATTAAAAAATTTTGGCCTGTAATGGCTTTTGCTTTTTCAACAGCAACCTCAAATGCGACAATACCATTAAGTATAGAAACACTAGATCGTAAACTTGGTGTCTCAAAAAGGATTGCCTCATTTACAATTCCGTTAGGCGCTACCATTAATATGGATGGTACATCTATAATGCAAGGCGTAGCCGTAGTATTTATTGCACAAGCATTTAATGTTCCTCTAGAACTAACCGATTACTTAACAGTTATTATTACTGCAACCATCGCCTCAATAGGCACAGCAGGTGTTCCTAGTGTGGGACTAATTACATTAACCATGATCTTAACTTCAGTAAATTTACCTATTGAAGGTATTGCAATAATTATGGGTATTGACCGCATTTTAGATATGATGAGAACAGCTGTAAATGTAACTGGTGATGCTATTTGTACAACAATTGTAGCAAAACAAGAAAAAGCTATAAATTATGATACAT
>CAZTNG010000163.1:0-2065 GCA_964615195.1 uncultured Enterobacterales bacterium | reverse complement strand
GTGCAGTCCAAGAATTAATTTATACAGAAAAAAACAATCCAATAATGTTGCTCACAACTAATGGCGGCATTGATGTTGAAAATTGCATAAAAACGTTAATAAATAAATCAGATAAACCAAATAGAGTACTTTATGATATTTGCTATGCTGAAAATTTATCTAACGAACTATCCCCTACTTGGTTACACATTAAAAGTGGCACAGCTGAAGAATTTAATACATTAATATGCGATCTTTTAAATAAGATAAAACATAATTTGGATGCTGAAGAAATCCTTTTACGTATACTGCGTAAACAAGATAACAATAAAAAGCTAGAAAATTATCTATCAGATTTATCCCTTCATGTAGCTCAAGGTAAAGATTTTACTCATCCAGTGCTTATGAATCTTCTCGTTTGTCACGACAACGCTGAGCCTCCAATTATATATGGTAGAGATCTTACTTGGAAAAGATTATTTGGTGGAGTAAATTACCTTACAGAAAATGGTACAACCTATTCTCATCATCATCTACTTGACTCAGGCCTATTAAGAAAAGCTGATGGTGGCTTTTTAATTTTACCAATCGATGAACTTATTCGTAACCCATTATTATGGTTTAAACTCAAGAATACTCTTGAGCAGGGAGTTTTAGATTGGGATAATCCAACAGAACAACCGGTTGTTGTAGTACCATTCTTTGCACCAGAGCCTACTCCAATTAATGTGAAAGTAATTTTAACTGGCAGTCTAATGGAAATTGCAGAGCTTTATAATTATGATCCTGAAGCTTCATCCTCAATATATATACGCACAGATTTAAACTCATATTTTAAATTAGCTGATAATGCACAGAAATTTGCGTCTTACTTAAAAGGACTAGCAAAAAATAGACAATTACTACCTTTCAATGATGAAGCTATCCAACGCCTAATGCGTTTTAGCTGTCGCCAAGCAGAAAGTCAAAGTGAATATTTAATAGATGAACGCAAGCTTTGCTCAGTTATGCGTGAAGCGTCAGGAAAAGCGAATCGTCAAAATCTAACAACAGTTGATCTTAAAACAATTACAGATACACTTAACGAACAGGAATATAGATGTAATAGTATTGTAGATGAATCTTCTGATTATTATTTAAATAAACAGATGCTCATCAAAACAGATGGTGAAGTTGTTGGCCAAATAAATGGCTTATCCGTAGTACAAACTTTTGGTGACGATTTTGAATATGGCGAACCTATTCGTATAACAGCTACCATTCATAGTGGTGGTGATGGTGACATAGCAGATATTGAACATAAGGCAGAATTAGCTGGCCAAATTCATACTAAAGCGATGATGATTATCAATGGCTATTTAACCAATAAATTTGGAGCTAATGAACCTCTTCCTGTAAGTGCAAATCTTGTATTTGAACAATCTTACAGTGAAATAGATGGCGATAGTGCCTCATTAACAGGTCTTTGCGCCATTTTATCAGCATTATCTGATCAACCTATTAAGCAACAATATTCTGTAACAGGAGCTGTTGATCAACTTGGAAACGTACAACCTGTTGGCGGATTAAATGAAAAAATTGAAGGTTTCTATAGAATATGTAGAATCCAAGGTTTAACAGGTAAGCAAGGTGTAATAATTCCTGAAAGTAATAGTCAATCACTAATATTAAGTGATGAAGTTATTCAACAGGTTAAAAATGGAAAATTCCATATTTTTACAGTTAAAACTGTAGATGAAGCTATTGAAATTCTTACAGGTGTTGAAGCAGGACTCAAGGATGAAGACGAAAGTGATTCTGCAGAAAACACAACTGAAAAAAATAATAATGATAAAAAATCATCTAAAGACACCAAGAAGGAAGATGAGGGATACAACCTCTATGAACTTATTTGCGATTATCTTGATAAGATCCAAGAATATGATCGAATAGGAAAAACTAAAGCCAAAACTGGCATATTGCATTCCATTTGGCAAAAAATATTTGGTTAAATTTTTGATTACATAATTTTACAGGGCTATTAAAAATTTAAGAGAGTGAACTAAAGTTAGTGTAAACACCATTTGTTTGATAAAATATAATCATT
>CAZTNG010000162.1:0-2083 GCA_964615195.1 uncultured Enterobacterales bacterium | reverse complement strand
TTTGCGTTATTATAATAATAACCTAACTAAATACTCTCATTCCATCACATTTACTAACATTCTGAAAAAATATTTTTGGTTTTATATTGATTTTAATCTTTATGTTGTGCTATTATCCAAATTAAGAGGACCTGGATCCCTGTTTTGATTCTTCAAAATAGGTGCATCCGGGGCATTTTCTTTCAGTTGTTCCCAATTTTTTCCACACCCAATCATATCTTGTATTGATGTAAAATTACTTGACTCTATTTTGGGGAATTCACAGATTAGACTTCTAACTCGTTTGTTCCAAGTTTTTGATGCTTGACAAGCTTCAAGCATATGATGAATTATGCATATATGATAAAAGAGTGTATAAGTTTTATCTTCTTCTTTACCTTCATCTGTCCAATACTTTAACCAAGGATACTGCTCTTTATCCTTAACTAGCCTCGGTACTTGAGTAAATTTTCTATTCAAAAGTCTAGAATGATGGGCGCATATATTTCTTAATACTTTTATTGATTGTAGCCACGAATTGAATGTTCCTGGCTCTGTAACACCGAATCTTTGTGCTATTATTTTGGCTTTATCAGAATTTAATACATTGAATAATTTCCAAAGTGTACCAAAATCAAAAACTTGAATTTCTATCCATAAGGGATAAGGTGGAACATACTTATTTAATAAATGTTCGATGGATTGTTCTGACACTTTACTTCGTTGTAAATATGTAGGTATAATTTCTCTAATTTTGTATAAATCTTCAAGTCTCTTTACATTTTTTCTGTTTTTTGGGTCTTTAGTTATATTAAAGTTGTTATCATCATAAATATAAAATGGTGATTTCTTTGTTAATTCATATGCTATATTAGCCCGAAGAGCTATTTCTAATCTTTCAACTGCATCTAATATTAGCAAACGCATTTTTCTATCAAATTTGTAGCATTCCATCAAATCATTAAACGACGTATTTAGGAAAATTTGATCGCCATTTTCGCTATTTTTATCTTTAAAATAATATGCATATCCTGACAGTCGATAATATCCTATAAATTCAAGTTTATTTAGAGCCTTTTCTCTTGTATAGTTTTCTAAAGTTAGTCCTCTGTCTAATAATTGATTTAATTGATCTTCATAACACTTCCATTCCTTGGTATATTTAACCCTATTTTCTTGTTTAAGACTTGATTCACATAGAGTCTTACTCATTTCTATTAAACCAAAAGAATCATTTTCTGAGGTTATTGAAAATCCATTTTTTGTACATACTGTTTTTAGCTTGTCATTTGCTGGGCAACTTAAGGTAATAGTAAACGTATCTAATAGTAAAATAAATTTATTTACAGTATCTTCAATTATTGTAAATATTTTTTTAGAATTTAAATCTGAAACATAGTTATCTCCAATAAATTTACAGAAACACTGTATATGGATTATGTTTTTTAGTGAATGATTTAAAGCAAAGAATCCCTCTATTAGATATTTTTTTTCTTTAATTTTTCTTTCATCAAAAATTACATAGGTTTCAACTTCTTCTGGTATGTTATTGTTAATACAATTATCGAGAAAGTTTTCTAACTCAGGATTCTTTTTACACTTGAATTCAGAAATGACAGTTTTTAATTGTTGTTCATTCAATAAATGGATTACATCATTGATTTTAAAAATAATATGGTTAGCTATACTCATTTGCAATATTGATTATATATAGGAATTAAGATTGATATATTATAATAAGGTTATACAAATTTAATCAAATAAGTAATTAAAGCAGATAGGAAATATACATATTTTCATAAAAAGCTCTAAAGTTTTAGACCATAGAGCTTTAGTAAAAGGATTAAAATATCATTCCATCACATTTACTCTCATTTTTGAAATTTTTTTTAATGCCTCGCCGTGAAGTCGGTGTATGTGCTGCTCTGAATAATTCATGTCTTCAGCAATTTTCTCCCAAGTTTCGCCAAGGACGTAGCGCTTGACTAGTAAATCCTGGTAGTCGTAGTTTTCAACCTTCTGTATCGCTCTGGATATTTCACAACTTACTTCAACAAGGTCTGCCATCACTTCACAAAGCTCAGATTGCAAATCCATAATCTTT
>CAZTNG010000161.1:0-2095 GCA_964615195.1 uncultured Enterobacterales bacterium | reverse complement strand
TGCTTCTAAATCATCTATTCCCATAATAGATTTTATACGAGCAACAAGTTCCTGAGGTACTCCTATATCTAGCAAATCATCATCACTAAATTTTGCAAAAGGTTTTAATGATTCATCAATATTTACAGTAATATTTTCTTTAAAAGACTCATTAACATTATCCATATTCTTATTTGTGATAACTACATTTTCCTCTACGAAATTAGTAATCTGCATCGCTTGGACCTTAGAGTTCCAATTAATTTTATGATTTTCTGCCCACCTATATGAATCTACGTGATTACCAATATAAACCAAACTATAACTATTATTTATAACAAAAAAAATCGCACGATAATCATCATTTATACGAGCTGAATATAAATTGTCGCATTTGCTATTTTTTAATTTTTCGAGATTTAATGAGTTTATAGAATTACCTGCTACAAATTTTTTTTTAAAATCAATAAAATTTTTTTGTACATTTTTAGGTAGCTGAAATAACATCTCCATAACTTTGTCTTCAAATAATAATTTCATATAATCTATTTATCCCCTGTCTCTAAGAGTTTTGTATCAAAATTTTCTACCGTTGAAATAACAAAACCATTGTCTAAAAAGTACTTAACAGAATCATCAAATGGTTCAAAAACCACTTTCAAAGTTTTAGTATTTATCCCAAAATCAGCTTCAGCTAAAATCTCTTCTGTATTAGGATCTTCAACTGAAAAACCTCCGTCCTCATCGAATTCAATTTCATTTTTCAATAATATATTGATAATAGTAGCGTATTTTTCACCACAATTTTTAATAGCATCTTCAAGTCTTTTTGGTGATACACCATCTTTGGATTCTTCACTAATACAAACTTCAGCAAAATCATCACTATGCTGAACAGCTTGGAATTGTAAAATAATATATACTTGCCAAAACAGTTCCCAATCACTACGAGTAATTTCAATACCTAATTCATTTTGAAATTCTAAATTACTTAAATAACAGAGTCTTTCACCTGAATTAGCGTTCACATCTATCTTACAATCAAGCCATATATCAGCCTTACTGATAAATGAATTTTCTTTGGATGCAATCCCCTCAAAAAAAAGTGTTTTTACAAAGCAATTTCTTTGTTTTTTCTCAGTGTTATTGTTTTCAAAATATGAGTTACATTCTTGTGTAAGTTCATCTGCAGACTTAGTAAATACATCTTTCTTTAATGCATATCTGCAGAAATTCCGTGTATTAGAATTCGTTTTAGAATTCGTTTTAGAATTCGTTTTAGATATAAGGTAATTTCTACTTTCTTTTGCTAGCGAGCATGGAGTAATATTAGGAGCTTCAATTAAGATTTTTAACAGTCTTTCAAAAGAATTTTTGGTGCCTGTAAATATCGATTTATACATTGAAGCAAATTTTTGGTTTTGGCGAGAAGATATATCTTTAATTTCATCATTTTTTTTAGGTTTATGCCATTCAACAGATGCGTTGTTTTCAATTAGCTTACCACCAAATTCAATAACATCATTCCATGTTAATACCCAATAATAATATTTTTGACTATTACTAATAGCATCTCGCTTTTTAACATCTGAATAAAATCTTAAACTTTTGTTACTTTCTAAAAAGCTAATGTCCGCATGATATTTATAACCATCTAGATAAATTGCAATTGGTTTTATAAAACTAGGATCCACTGATTCATTATTAATTAATAATTCATTACAACTTATTAAAAAATCACTTCTGGTGTAATTTTCCACACCCTGATTTATACCTAAATCCACTTGTAGATCTATACGATATTTCAAATCAATTTGTTTTTCTTCAATTTTTCTAGAGATATAAAAATCATAATGATAATTACCACTATCCTCAGTAACCTTTTTGAAAGTATATTGATCCCTATTAACATTTGCATATGATTCCAAACAATCAATAAACGCTAATTCCAATTCACTTTCTTCAAGCTTACCAGGAGTTATAACTTCATTTAGGCCACCACAAATTTCTTCAAACTCATCTTGCTCATCTATAATTCTAGCTAATATTTTTTGCGCTTCTGAATTTAAAATTCTACTATTTTTGCTTTTATTTTGATAATTCCATAAACAACTAT
>CAZTNG010000160.1:0-2124 GCA_964615195.1 uncultured Enterobacterales bacterium | reverse complement strand
GACCTTAAAATGCCCATAAATTTTATTTGTTCAATTTATGGGGTTCACTCCATAAATGGTTGGGCTTTTTTAATTGATGCAGTAAAAAATGATTGTAAACTTATTTTTATTAAATTTAGCAAAATTTAATTGATATTTTGTATTAATTAAGCAATAAAAAAATTGTTACAAACTGTTACAGTTCATATTATTTTGTTAAAGCGTTATAAATCATTTATCGTGTATGGTATAGTTATATCAAGTTAATTCACTGTGAATTAGCAATAAAGGAAAATATTATGAAAAAATTATTAGCTACGTTAGCTGTTGTATCTACTTTTGTTTTTATGTCTTCTGCTTATGCTGCAGACCTTCCAGCTGGTTGGGCTGTAGTTTCAGCTGATGATGAAGGTGCCATTTTTGAAAATAAAGATGCTGGTGTAAGAGTCGGTGTTGCTTCTGTTGCTGCAGAAGGTATCACTATGCCAGATGAAGATTTTGCTAAGGCTACTGCTAAGCACATGAAATGTAGTGAAGATGTTCAGGCAACTGAGCTCGGTTATAGAATTGTTTGTGAAGCAAATAATACTTTAGTTTATGTTTCTAAAAATGACAGTAATGATACATACAATGTTATTACAGCAACTTGTTCTGATGATGCTTCTTGCACTAAAGTTGGTGAATTTATTGGATATTTAGCTCAGTAATGAAGCTTAAATCAAGTATGTTTGCTCTTGAATTTAGAGTGGGTATTACTTAGTATTTTAAAGAAGGTCTAAGAATATTTCTTAGGCCTTGTGTTTATAAATAGGTATATGAATGTTACTTTATGCGTATTAAACTTTTAAAGCAGAAAGTAAATCTATGCATATTATATAAAAAGAGAATATTATGAAAAAGATTTTAATTATGTTAGCTATGGTAACTAGCATGATGCTTGTGTCTTCTGTATATGCTGATAATTTACCTGATGGTTGGGTATTAGCCTCATCGGAGAACAATTCATTAGTTTTTGCAAATAAATCAGCAAAGGCAAGTGTAAGTATGAATGTAATTGAGTCTGAAGATAGTGAAATGACTGGCGAAGAGTTTGCTCAAGAAACAGCTGAAAATATGAATTGCGAAGAAGATGTTGAAGATACGGAGCTTGGTTACCAAATATCATGCCCTACAACTAATACATTTATTTATGTTAATAAAAATAAAGAAGGTTCGTTTAATGTCATTACTGCTTCTAGTGCGGATGAAGCAGGTTTTGGTGAGAATATTGCTTTAATTATATTTTTGACAAAGTAATTTGCAGTTTAGCTAAAATTTAATTAAGTATAGTTGCTGAATGATTATTTATTAATAAAAAAACATATATAGCGTTTAGTATATTGTATTGATAAATCGTTTTTTTAATTAGAAAAGTATTTTAATTAAATATTTTTGTAGTGTTTTATACATAAATATATATTTATTTTAACAGTAAATATTAAATTTAAAATTTAATTTATAAAAAAATAACATTTTTATAAAAATATGATAGTATGCAGAGAATCGCAAACTTGCGTTTGGGATTGTGAAAATAGTGTTTAAATTAAGGAAATTATTATGAAAAAGTTTTTAGCAATGTTGGCTTTTGCGTCAAGCGTTCTTGTTTCTTCAGCTGTTTTTGCAGGTGATCTTCCAGCAGGTTGGGAAGTAGCTTCAAATGAAGATAATTCTAAGATTTTTGTAAACAAAGAAGCTAAGGCATCTGTAAGTATTAGTTCAATGCCTTTAGAAGGTGAAGCTGTTAATGCTTCTAGCGAAGAGTTAGCTAAGGCAACTTCTGCTAAGCTAGGTTGCGGTGAAGTTGAAGTTTTTAAAGATGATTCTTATCAGTTTATTTGTGAAGAAAATGGTACTGTAGTTGTTATTGCTAATGAAAATGGTGCTTTTAATATGTTAACTCTTACTGCTTCTGATGAAGCTGGTTTTGACGCTGCTACTGATTTTGTTGTTGCTATATCTGCTCAATAAATACCTAAATGAAAGATGTACGATGTAGGTAAACTGATATATTATTTTGCTAGTACTTATTTCATACAAAAATGCCCAAGATTAAATCTTGGGCATTTTAATTTATTGTAATAAATTCTACTTATTATAGGTTTTGAT
>CAZTNG010000159.1:0-2157 GCA_964615195.1 uncultured Enterobacterales bacterium | reverse complement strand
GCTTTTTTACCTTTTTTGTTCGTTTTTTGTGCTTTTCGTCTATTTTTTCAACAAACAATGGTTATTTATGTGATTTATAATAAAATTTTGCTTTCACAAAAGAAAATTTAATCTAAATTTTTAGGATCAATTAATTAAATATATAAACTTTTTTAATAAAAAATGCCCCAAAAACTTTAAAAATGAATAAATACTATTTGTAGCTATATTAACAAAAATGTCTTACGGGGCAAGAATTAAAATTTAGTGAAGTATTTATACTACTTCATCTTCATCCACATCAACTAAGCGATTTTCTATCTTTGGTTGTTTTTTTATAGGCAAAAAACCATCTCCTTGACTAGCATTACTACTCCACTCTCTATTTGGCGATTTCTTAGTTTTCATTTTTGATGATAATTTGTTTTCATTTTGGGAGTAATTATTATCGCCTTCATTTTTGGACTTATTACTTTTCCAAGGACTATTAGTTCTACTTCCATACAAACTTTCATTACCCTGTTTTTTCCCAGTATTTGGATATGAATGGTTATTATTTATTGATTTAGTACTCGGTCTATTTTCATTCTTTTTTTGGGAAGATGCTCCGTATAAACTAGCACCTATAGAATTATTTAAATTAGCATTTTCATCAGCTCTATTAAAAGAATCTTTAGACTTTAATGGTTCCGCACGATCCTGACCTTCTAATAATGGCAACATTTTTGCGAATTCCAATAAATTGTCGTACACACCTGTAGCTAATTCCAAATCCTTATCTAAAATTTCTTTACCAGTTCTAACCAAATAATTGTTTTTTATACCAGCAGCAATGCCTGCTTGCATATCAACATCTCTATCACCAACCATATATGACTTACTTAGGTTTACATCCCTATATTGTGCACCTTCTAAAATCATTCCAGGCTTTGGTTTTCTGCACTCACACTCACAACGATATTCCCCTAAACCTTCAGGATGGTGTGGACAATAATATATTCCATCTAATCGAACTCCACGATCCATTAAAGACCAATCCATCCATTCAGTTAAATTCAGAAAATCTGCCTCTGTATAAAGGCCTCTTGCAATTCCAGATTGGTTTGTTACTACGATTAAGCAATACCCTTTATCCTTGATCATTTTCATTGCATCTATTGCATGATCAATAAATACAAAATCCTCTATTTTATGTATGTAATTACCATCCTTGTTAATTACTCCATCTCTATCTAAAAATACAGCTATACTCACAATACATCCTTAGGCATTTTTGCGTTCCATATGGTACACTTATCCAAACCAAATATTAAGTATCATACCATGCATTCATTCTTTGGCAATTACTTAACTATACTTAGGTCCTCACAAAGCGATACAATCATGTCTTTAGCAAAAGAAAGAACCATAGATATAATTACTCTACCATTAAATTTCATAGTCGATTTTAATTATATAAAATCAATTGTACCCAAAAATACTCTCTTGTTTTCATCTAGACCTTGTCAAAATACAATTCCGACAAGTAATATAAAAAAATTTTTAGGTACAGAAAATCAAAACATAATACTTGAACTCAGTACGTTTAACCTAAATACTATCTTAAAATTAACTGGATCATTGTCATTCAATGGAAAAATGATAATTTTACTAACAGAAAACCTTAATGCATATACAAATTTTGTCATTAACACCTCATTAAACTACCAAAATATCCATACTTACTGCATAAATAATATTTCAGATTTTAATAAAGTATTATTTACTATAACAAAACTGTTTTTAACACCAAATGATTTTAATGCAGATAATGCACCCAATATAGAATACATAAATAAAATTATTCTTAACGATGAGCAAATCTATTTTAAGAACAATATTATTGATAAATTAGATAAACACAAATTGTTCACATATTTACTTACAGGCAATAGAGGTACAGGAAAAACAGAAACAATTATTTCAATTGTGAATATATGTGTGAAAAAAATGTGGAAGGTGTGTGTTCTAAATGGTAGTGAAGGAAACATTCAGTCAAGGTATAAAAGCATTCCCGGCATTCAAATCATAACAACCGAAAATTATGAACAGTTTGTTGATAAAATTGACTTATTAATAATAGAGGAAGCCGCTTCAATTATTATTCACAAATTAACAACAATATTAAAAAAGTTTCCT
>CAZTNG010000158.1:0-2167 GCA_964615195.1 uncultured Enterobacterales bacterium | reverse complement strand
ATCTAAAGGGTAGGTTTAGAGGCTTCATCTACCCACACATATGCACGAAGCCTCCAATAAAGTTGTATTTAAAAATGAGTTTGGGAAATTTTTATGAACAATAAATTCATTTGGTAATGGTTTTACACTATCGTGAATGGCATTTAAATAATCATAATTTTCATTAACCTTAAAATCATGTTTAACGTGAATAATAGGTTTATTATCTTTTCTAAATTTATCTAGTAATAAAGCGGCATTTTGCGCTGCAATTTCTGGTTTATCTAATAGATACTTACCTGGAGTAAAATATATATTTTGGATATCTATTAACAGTAATGCTTCAGTCATATTCCACATCTTTTAAAAGCATTTAATGATTGTTTATAGAATACAATAAAATTTTTTAAATGTTAATTACCCACTTTTTTGTGGGTATATTAAAAGGTTTTAATTTCACAAAATATATTCGATTTACAATATTATTAAAGGTAAATAAATTTCATGTAAATTAACTTATAAAACTGATAGTTGGGTTTGTTAAAAGGTTTATGTCATGCTATAATTTTTGTGATTCCTAATTCGTGTTATAACTTCAATTAGTACAGATATGAATAAGGAATTGTCTATAAAAGTAATTCGTTTATTTGCAGTTATTTTTTATAGAATAATAGTGTTATTGATGGTAATTTTTTATTCCGCTAATATAGGTGAAGATACACGCTGTTACAATGTAATTTCCTGAAAAAAAGCTTGTAACGGTCGTCATAAAAGTTTGGCTGGGACATCAGCCAATGAGTTACGAGGTCCAACATTAGCCTTTCTAACTTAGAATTTTTAGTTAACTCTAAAAAGATGTCATGGGCTCTCTGACAATATTATTTGTCGGATCTTAAACTATTTATAAGGATCTATGATGTTAAAAAAGTCACTTTTAGGTGTTCTTGTTTCAGGTGTTTTGTTCTCAACTCAGGTTTATGCTGGTGAAGAACAAGTTGTTAATGTGTATAATTGGAATGAATCTATTGATCCATCCGTTATTCCTGCTTTTGAAAAAGCAACAGGTATTCATGTCGTCTATGATTTATTTGATAGTAATGAAGTTTTAGAAACTAAGTTATTAACAGGTAAGTCTGGTTATGATGTTGTTTTCCCTGGCTCCGAGTTTGTAACTCATCAAGTACAAGCAGGTGTTTATCACGAATTTCCAAAAGAAAAAATTCCAAATCTTAAGTATCTTGATCCAGTACAAATGGAAATGCTTAAGGGTGTAGATGAAGGCAATAAGCATGCAGTACCATATTTATCTGGTACAACAGGTATTGCTTATAATGTAGATATGATAGCCAAATACCTAGGTCCTGACTATAAGGTTGATTCTTGGGATATCATGTTTAAGCCTGAGATTTTATCAAAGCTTACAGGTTGTGGCGTCGCAGTTTTAAATGCACCAACTGAAGTAATTGGTACAGCTATGCATTATCTAGGATTAGATCCTAATTCTAAGAATCCTAAGGATTATAAGCCTGCAGAAGAGTTATTAAGTAAAATGGCTCCGTATGTAACTTATTTTCATTCAAGTCAGAATATTAATGATTTAGCTAATGGCGATATTTGTATTACACTTGGTTGGTCAGGTGATTTGCTACAAGCTAGAGATCGTGCGATTGAAGCTAAAAATGGTGTAAAGATCAATTACGTTGTTCCAAAAGAAGGTGCATTAATATTTTACGATATGATGGCAATACCTTCCGATGCACCTCATAAGGAAAATGCATATAAATTCATTAATTTCATAATGGATCCTAAAAATATAGCTCAGATTTCATCATACACATCTTATTCAAGTGCTAACAAAGAATCTGTTCAGTATGTTGATGAGCAAGTAAAAAGTAATCCTAATGTTTTTCTACCTGATGAAATGATGCCTAAGATGTTCATGGTTTATGGTAAGCCGCAGAAGGTGATGAAAGAAATCACCAAAATGTGGAATCGTATTAAGAGCAGTGAATCAAAATAAGTTTTAAATTTCATTATTAAATATTACCATCACTATAAATGCAGTTACTTTTAGTAGCTGCATTTATTTTATAAATATAAATTAAAAAAAACAAAAAAATCTTGTTACCTTTTTTTTATCCATGCGTTTACAGGACAAAGGGAAGATAAAGAGAAAGAATCTTCTAAA
>CAZTNG010000157.1:0-2202 GCA_964615195.1 uncultured Enterobacterales bacterium | reverse complement strand
TATAAAAACTCCATTTAATGATTATATTTTATCAAACAAATGGTGTTTACACTAATTTAAGTTCACTCTCAAAACACCCTAAATATAATATAAAATATTTTGTGACAAAATTATCATTTATTGTATTTTATATAAAAAATGCGTATAATCGCCGAAAAATAGCTAGCACGCGATTCATTTCACTACTAGCCTGCTTGTTCTAAACTTTACTTGTTTTCAAAATAAGTGATTTAGAATAATGGTTGCAGGTAGCTCTGCGTTCTTCAAATCTTATATTATCATAAATTATGGCAAAAATTCGTACTAGACGTAAGATCATATCTATACGTCATTCATTATTTCATTTTGGTAGTGCTGTTCAAGACTCAATGATCAAAGAACCGTATTCTACTAAGCGTTTAATGCGAGATATTATCGCAGGTATAACTGTAGGTATTATTGCAATTCCTTTGGCAATGGCTTTAGCTATAGCAAGTGGTGTAAGTCCTGAATATGGTCTCTATACAGCTTTAGTTGCTGGTTTTGTTATTTCTTTAACTGGTGGCTCTCGTTTTAGTGTTTCTGGTCCTACAGCAGCGTTTGTTGTTATATTGTATCCTGTGGCACAAGCTTTTGGTCCAGCAGGACTGTGTGTTGCGAGTCTTATAAGTGGTGTTTTCTTACTTATAATGTCTGCATGTAGATTGGGTCGTTTGATTCAATTTATACCTATTGAAGTTACTTTAGGCTTTACTATGGGTATAGGCATTGTAATTGCGGTACTGCAGATTAAAGACTTCTTCGGTTTAGATGTCACAATGCCTGAAGGTTTTGTGCAAAAGCTTATTGCTTTAGGCTCTAATTTTAGTAGTTTAAAATGGGGCGATGCAGTGGTTGGTGGTGTAACACTTGGAGTATTAGCTATATGGCCAAAGCTTAAGCTTAAATTCCCAGGACATTTACCTGCTGTTGTTTTAGGCACAATTATAGCAATGATATTAACTAAGTATTGTGGTCAAGATATTGCAACAATAGGTTCAAAATTCCACTATACCTTAGCTGATGGTTCTGTTGGTAATGGTATCCCTCCATCTCTTCCAAGCTTCGTACTTCCTTGGAATCTGCCTGGACCTAATGGTAATGCGTTGGTATGGGATTTTGAGACGATGCAATCTATTATTGTTGCAGCTTTCTCTATGGCAGTTCTTGGAGCTATCGAATCTTTACTTTGTGCAGTTGTGCTTGATGGTATGACTAATACAAGACACCATTCTAATGGCGAGCTTTTTGGTCAAGGTTTAGGTAACTTAATTGCTCCATTCTTAGGTGGTATTACATCTACAGCGGCAATTGCTCGTTCTGCGGCAAATGTTAAGGCGGGTGGTACATCTCCTGTTGCTGCGGTAGTACATGCTATTTTAGTATTATTAGCAATTTTATTTTTGTCTCCAATATTGTCAGATTTGCCTTTAGCAGCAATGAGTGCTCTATTGTTAATAGTTGCATATAACATGAGTGAATGGAGAAAAGTAGTAAATCTCGCGCGTACAGCTCCTAGAGCCGACGTATTTATCATGTTCTGTTGTATTTTTGCTACTGTTGTATTTGATATGGTTGTAGCTATTACCGTTGGTATTATCATGGCATCAATTATATTTATGCGTGATATGGCTAAGATGACAAAAGTTCAGGATTTGACAATTCATAGAGCTATAGATGAAAAGTTGAGTGCTTCTTTTAATGCTTACAGAATTAATGGCCCATTATTCTTTGCTTCTGCTGAAAGAACTTTCCGTAAAATTAGACATGAAGTTAAAGGTATGAAGGGTGTGGTTTTACAGTTTGATGCTGTAAACATGCTAGACGCAGGTGGCTTCCATTGTTTCGCACAGTTCTGTGATGATATGACAAAGCTTGGCATAAAGGTAATTATTGCTGAAGTTAAGTATCAACCTTTAAGTGTAATGGTTAAATCTAAATTCCCTGTTAAGCATCCTGAAATCATATTTACAAAAACAATAGATGATGCTTTATTGAGATCTCATAATGAAATTATAGAGCAGGAAGTTGTACCAGTAATATAATAAATTATTTTATTTATTAAAGTAAAAGCCAGCTATGGAGTTGTTAATCCAATAGTTGGCTTTTTGCATTTATGAATTTGAAATAAAAAATATTTAAGAAATGGTCTAATTAAACTTCAACATATTGAATATAAGTTTA
>CAZTNG010000156.1:0-2211 GCA_964615195.1 uncultured Enterobacterales bacterium | reverse complement strand
GATGGTAGTGTAGCATTCGCTATGTGAGAGTAGGTCATTACCAGGCTTGTAATTTTTCCAGCTGCTGATATGGCTCAGTTGGTAGAGCGCACCCTTGGTAAGGGTGAGGTCCCCAGTTCGATTCTGGGTATCAGCACCATTTAGCCATTTATCGGCTTCTATAATTTCATTTTTTTGTATTACTAATTATTAGTTTAATATAAACATTCATATTTCTATAATATTTCATTCGCTAGTATATAATTGTTTAGCAATTAATCTGGTTATATCAGTAATTTTTGTTAATAATCTTATACTGTTTTAATTAATACTGTTCAAAATTAGGTATAATTGTTTCTCTTTTATTTTGTCCAATTTTGCATTTTATGTATAAGAGAAGAGATTTTATTATGTTATCTGAAAAAATAATATTCAAATCAATTGAGCTAGCCAGAGAAACCATGAGTAAAGGCATCGGTGGCCCTTTTGGAGCTTGTATAATAACTCCTAATGGGCAAGAAATTTACGCTTCAAATAGTGTGTTAGCTTCTCATGATCCTACTGCTCATGCTGAGATTTGTGCAATCAGAAAAGCGTCAGAATTATTACAGACTCATGATTTAAAAGGTTGTGTTTTATATACAACGTGCATGCCATGCCCTATGTGTTTATCTGCAATAATTTGGGCAAATATAAAGGATGTTTATTACGGAGCTACAGCTGAAGACGCAGAAAAAATAGGCTTTAGGGATGATATGATTTATAGTTATTTGCGATCTAATAAGCCTAGTGAAATTTTGAAGCTTATTCCTACTTCTAGAGATGAAGCTTTGGTTTTATTTAATGAGTATGCTAAGGCAAATAGAACTATATATTAATTTATAAACGTTATGTTTAAACATAACGTTTTTCTTATTAATCTGCTAGAGATTTGGTTGCTCTCCAACATGAATTGAAGCTTTTATTAGTTTTCCATTCCTTAGTATCTCAAATTTTACTTCAGCTCCAGGTATTGAATCTGCAATAATTTCCATTGCTTCTCTGAGGTTATTTACTTTAGTGTTATTTATACTAATAATAATGTCGTTAAGTTCTAGTATGCCGTTTGATGGTCCTTTACTATCTACTTCTTTGATAATTATTCCTGATATATCTTTATTGAAAATACCTGTGTTTGCAGGTAATTCAGTAATGTCAGACGTTTTTATTCCTAGATATCCTCTAACTGCCTTGCCATGTTTTATAATATCATTAAGTATCCTTAATGCTAATCCTTGTGGAATGGCAAAGCTTATTCCGTTTGCTTGAGCATCAGTGTTACTTAGTGTAGCGGTGTTCATGCCTATGAATTCACCTCTACTATTAACAAGAGCTCCGCCTGAGTTACCTTCATTTATAGGAGCATCTGTTTGTATTAGCTCTTGAATACCTGCTGTTAAATCCATAGTGTTAAAGTTGGTTACTCCACTACCACTTCGTCCAACAGCACTAATAATTCCATGAGTAATCGTTTGACCCAAATTGTATGGATTACCTATTGCGAGAACTACATCTCCTAAATGAGTTTCTCTATTTGGATTTACATGTATAGGTTGAAGTTTTTGTTTAGAATTGACTTTTAGTACAGCAATATCCGTACGTTTGTCGTATCCAATTATTCTTCCTTGGAACGTTGTTCCATCTCTTAATTGAACGCCGATACTGTTGATTCCAGTTATGGCAGCCATTATTACATGATAATTTGTTAGAATATATCCTGTTTCTGTTACAATAATTCCAGAGGCGGAACTTATAATTTTTGAACTATTATTAATATTATTACTACCATTATAGCTTTCGTCAGTGCTTTTTACGTATATATTTACCACAGAAGGTGCACTTCGCTCGATTGCATAAGAATAGCTTGAAGGCTCATTGTTATCGTTTATTAAATTATGTTCTGTTTTATAATTTTTATCCAAAAAATGGGGATTTAAAAGAATGATAAAGCAACCAATACCCAAACCAATAATTATTGATCTAAAAATATAACTAATCATGCTTTATCCTTTTGTAAATTGTATCATTATATCATTTTCTTTAATCTTAGCTAATGTGTATAGATGATTTTCTAATAATTGATAATGTGTTCTTTAAAAAGATGTTGTGTTACTGATAATGATATAATATATTTTTGTACCCAAATCTTGCAAATTTTTATGTAACTATGAAAATTATGTAAGCGAAGCACCT
>CAZTNG010000155.1:0-2269 GCA_964615195.1 uncultured Enterobacterales bacterium | reverse complement strand
GATTTTAAAATGATTATCTTTTGAAGATAAGACGCTAATTGCTAATACGCTTACTTTGTACTAGTTATTTTTAATAATTAAGCAAGCTAAAGCAAAATGTACAACTAATTAACAAATTTAAAGGATAAACTAATGAGAGTACTAACTAAATTAATATTGGTTTCTACAAGTGTATTACTATTCAATAATGTAAATGTAGCACTAGCAAATACTAATATAAGCAACATGCAAATTAAGCCGCAAATGATTGAACAACCAAAGCCTGAAACAAAACATCATAAGCCTAACAATGGCTACGATAATAATAATGATTCAAGTCACATGCCACCTCCTCAACCACATCACGGTCATATGCCACCACCACCTCCTCAGCCACATCACGATCATATGCCGCCACCACCTCCTCAGCCACATCACGATCATATGCCGCCACCTCCTCCTCAGCCACATCACGATCATATGCCGCCACCACCTCCTCAGCCACATAATGATCATAAGCCTCAGTCTCACAGATAAGGCGCATTTATCAAAGCTTTATATTAAAGTTATCGTCAATTTAAAGCTTTGAAACAAGAAACATTGAAATAAATAATTAGATTAGATATAAGAAATATTGAAAATATTTTAAAAAAATAATAATAGGAATATATATGATGAATAAATACGTATTAGCATGCATAGCTGTAGCTTTATTTGGTCTTACAGGATGTATACTTCCTCCAGATGGTCCTCATGGTCATCATCATAACAACAATACAGTTATTATTGATAATAACAACCATAGACCACATAACGGTGGGCCTGACCATAGACCAAATGATCATCGCAAGGATCATGACCAACATAGAAGATAAAACAAAGTTTTATTCAAAACATTAATCTCATTAGGCTAACTCATACTATATGATTTGGCCTAATTTTTTATATATTTCAATTCAATAACTTAAGTAATATAACCAAAGTTTCATGTCATAAAATATTATCAATGGAATATGATATTTAAAATAAATATGCAGTGATTTTTATTGAGAAATATAAGAAGCTTTTATTGAAGTAACAAAATTCGCAATTAACCTTTTAATAAGGCTTTAAATGTCTTTTGGTGATATATTTTATTAAACTCAAATTCAGATTAATAAAAAACATCTCTTTTATCATCTTCTCAAAGAAATTTTCCATAATAATAATCTTATTACTACAGCCACCATAGATAGATAATAATTGAATAAGTCTATTTATCTCTGAGCATTTTGTGACATTACTATTCTAGTTCAAACATGCTTATAAATAGCTACATGCAGCTAGTTGCTACAAGAATCAATAATTCAATAAATCACACTTCCTATCATGATTTATTCTTTACTCAGATGCAAAATTTTATTGCACCTATATTTTGAATTATCTCGGTCAACAGGAAGTGTTTCTTTACTCAGATGCAAAATTTTATTGCACCTATATACGAGCTTATATTTGTCTGTTAAATAAAGTGCTTTAAATGGTATAACGCTTTTTATGGAACCTCTGTCATAAGATGATGTATAAATTTTTCTGATCACTGCTTTTCACCGCAGCAAGTAATAAATCAATAATGATTACTCAAATAAAAAAAATCCCACAATAAAATATACTGTGGGATTTTAATAATTAATTTAAGAAAATTACAAATTACTTACAATCTTTTAAAGTTACGATAACGTCCTTAACGTTACCTTCTTCATTATTATAAGAGTAAACAACTTCCTTAACTTTATCTTTTAAAGATACATTAGCTTCGTTTTCGCAAATTGCTTTAGCAAGATTTTCATCATTTGCACCAGATTTTAAAGCATTAGCGTATGAATCACCTTCATCATTAGCAATTTCGAAAACATATACTAACTGTGAACCATCAGCTTCGGTACCAGCTTTAAGATCAACTAATGTAAGATTATCATTCATTTTTGCAGGGATATTTGCAGCTATTTTCATTGCAGGAGCAAACATTGAACCTATAGTCTTATTTGAATAAAAACCATCCTTAGTCATTTCAACATTTTTACCAATCAATACAATAACAACAATTATTGCTACAACAAAAATAACAACTGCAGCTGCTAATATAATTAATAACTTTTTCATTTCTTTATCCTTTTATAAAATGTTTGTTAATATTTATTAATATAATTTATTAATATAATTTATTAATATAAGTGCGAATTATAAAACATATTAACTAAAAGTAAACATAAATATGATTTTCATCAATAACATAAGAGTTCATTTTATAAAT
>CAZTNG010000154.1:0-2302 GCA_964615195.1 uncultured Enterobacterales bacterium | reverse complement strand
TTTTTCATAAATGGAAAATTACTATTAAAAAGTTTAAATTAAAAATCCGTTCTTTTAGGGCAAGACTTATCTATGATCATAAACCTACAACTAATCTCCCTTTTAAGCTAAAGGAAGGCCAAACGGTTATTATTAAGCGTAATGATGGTAAGTTAGGTGATTTTATATGTTTTGCTCCTTTTTTTAAGGAATTAAAACGATTATGTCCTGGAATTCGCATTATTGTTCTTGTTAATCAGAGTATGTATTCTCTTTATAAAGAGATAAAAGAAATAGATGAGCTAGTGTTAGTTAAGGTCGCTAGTAAAAAAATATCAAAAAATGATATTTTTAATGCTTGTAAAGGGTTAGGTGATTGTTATCTTTATATCCATTTAGTGACAGTTTTACTAAACAAAGATCTTTGGTATACAAAATATATAAAACCTCAATATGTAGCTACAGTTGATCCAAATTTAAAGATGAATAATGTATCTTGTTGTGATTATAATAATTGTGGTGATGTTGAATCAAAACAAATAACTTATATTTTGAATAATATTCTCAAGTGTGGTGGATTAAATAAAGCAACTTTTAAATATACGAGGTTTTTTGAAGAAGATGTTCTTGAATTGCAAAAATCTCGTGAATATGGAAAAGTTTTAGGCATTAATCCATTTGGTTGTAGTAGGCATCGTCATTTATCAGATGCAGTAATAATATATTTAATCAATTCAGCATTAGCAAAGACTACATATGATATAGAGCTTTTTGTAGGTCCAAAGTTGCGTAAAAGAATAGAAATGCTAATTATGGAATCATTTTCTCATAATAGTAGGGTCCGATTAGCTCCTGTCACTGAAAGCTACAAAGATGTAATTGTTCATGTGGCTGCATATTCTGCTTTTGTTGGCGTTGATACAGCTACAGCACATATAGCTGCAAGTTATGATATTCCACAACTATGTATTTATAGTAATGATTTAGAAAATTTTGCACTTTGGCATGTTCGTAGTCCAATATCCATAAATATTCCAATTGTTAAACCTAATATGTACGATATGTATGACATAGAGGCCAAGGATATTGAAAGAGAACTTAGTGATTTTTTAAATGGTTTAGAGAAATAATAGTAATCCTTAAAAATATCATTATTGTTTGAAACAAAAGAAGTTTATCTTTAATTGTATATTTTATTAATGATGTATTGTTTTAAGAGTAAGTAATTAGTTATCAATAAGATGACTTAAGATATTTATTTTATAAATATCATGGTAGTTTGTGCTAACATGACGCGTAGAGGAATCTCTATAATTATTGTTATAGAGTGTTTTTAGATTATTTTATGATGATAGATGTGAATATATGGCTAATATTACAGGTATTGTAATTACCTTAAATGAAAGTGGTAATATTGAAGATTGTTTAAAAAGTCTAGGTACTGTTTGCAATGAGTTAATTGTTGTAGATTCTAATAGTACGGATGATACTGTAGCTAAAGCTCAAGCTTTAGGAGCAAAGGTTTATTCGCAAAGCTATCTGGGTGATGGTTTTCAAAAAAATGTTGGTCTCGCATACGCTACTAATAAGTGGATTTTAAGTATGGATGCGGACGAACGCATAACACCAGAAATGGTAGCTGACATTAAAAATTTAGATTTAGACAATACCGAACAGGACGCCTTTGCTTTTCGTCGTCGCAATTTGATTGGTAGTCGTTGGGTTAAACGTTGTGGTTGGTATCCAGATTATTGCACAAGATTATATAATCGCGAAAAAACAAAGTTTGCTGAAGTTAAGCAACATGCATATGTTCCTGCTAAGAATTTAAAATATCTTAAGAGTGATATTGAGCATTTTAGTTTTAAAAATATTGGTGAACTTTTTTCAAAACCTGGTCGTCCTTTTGCTTTACGTGGAGCTAAGATCCTTTATCAAAAAGGAAAGAGAGCTAATTGCTTCAGTCCATTTGTTCATGGTGCTAATTCTTTTTTGCGTAAGTATATTTTTGAATTAGGATTTTTAGGTGGCGTTGATGGATTAACTGTTAGCTTAAGTTCTTGTTTAAATTCTTATTTGAAATATGCAATGTTACTTGAAATGCAACGTGACAAAAAGGTTTTAGATGGTACAAATTTTAAAAAGATTTGGTAAGTAAGTTATTATTATATTTATGAGAAAATAGGGCATAGGTAAAAATCTATGCCCTTTGTTTTAATTGACTAATCAAATAGTAGACGTTTGTATTTCAATAAACATTATAGATTATATTTATTAAAACTTATCAAAGTGGGTCGGTGATAAAACTTTGAGATCTTTGGGT
>CAZTNG010000153.1:0-2307 GCA_964615195.1 uncultured Enterobacterales bacterium | reverse complement strand
CTCCTATTAAGCTATAATGTGCGCAAAATTTACATCATTAAAGTAAATATCGTTTCACAATACTCAAAAGAAGGTAATAAAAAATGCAGAGAATCTTGCTTAGAAGCAAACTGCATCAGGCTCGTGTTACCCACTCTGTGCTTAACTACGAAGGCTCATGTGGCATAGATTTAGATCTTCTAGACGCTGCTGGCATTGCCGAACACGAACAAATAGACATATATGTAGTAGAAAATGGTGCACGTTTTCACACTTACGCAATAGCTGCAGAAAGAGGTTCAAAAATCATATCTCTAAATGGTGCAGCAGCACGAATGGCAGCTGTAGGTGATCGTGTTATTATTTGTGCATATGGTGTATTTAATGAAGATGAGGTTGCAAAGCACTCCCCATCTCTAGTATATCTTAATGAAAAAAATGACATTGTTCGCACAAGTAAAAACATACCTGTACAATTAAGCTAAACGTATAAACAACGGATGTACAGTAAGCCTAAACGCATACTGTACATCTTTTTATATTTGTAGAGACATTATGACAATTAAGCTAATAGTTGGTTTAGGCAACCCTGGAAACGAGTATGCTCATACAAGACACAACATGGGAGCTGATTTACTCGCACGCATTGCGGATAAATATAAGATTTCACTAAAAGTTGAAGGAAAATTTGCTGGTGAACTTGGCAAAGGCATAATTGAAAACACGGAAGTTAAGCTATTGTTACCATCTACCTATATGAATGAAAGCGGTAGAAGCGTAGGTGCAGTAGCTACATTTTATAAAATTGCTCCAGATGAAATACTAGTTCTTCATGATGAATTAGATTTAGCTCCAGGTATAGCAAAATTTAAAACTGGTGGTGGAGCTGGTGGGCACAATGGTTTAAAAAGCATTATTAGCTGTCTTGGTAATAACCAAAACTTTAATCGCTTACGCATAGGAATTGGACATCCAGTAACAAAACCAGAAATGATTAATTTTGTGCTAGGATTACCACCTAAAGCTGAAAGAGAAATGCTTGACCAAGTAATAGACGAAGCTGTTGATTGTATAAGTTTAATTTACACACAAAATTTGGCTAAAGCAACTAACAGACTAAATGGATTTAAAGTAACAAAAAATTAAGGAGATATTTCATGGGGTTCAACTGTGGGATTGTAGGTTTACCAAATGTAGGTAAATCAACCCTCTTCAACGCATTAACAAAGGCTGGTATTGAAGCTGCCAATTTCCCGTTCTGTACTATTGAACCGAACACAGGTATCGTTCCAGTTCCAGATCCAAGACTTCAAGCATTAGCTAATGTAGATCATCCATTAAAGATCGTACCAACTACAATGGAATTTGTTGATATTGCGGGTCTTGTAAAGGGCGCATCTAAAGGTGAAGGTTTAGGCAATCAATTTCTTATGAATATCAAAGAAACTGATGCAATTGCACATGTGGTTCGTTGTTTTGAAGATCCAAACATCATTCACGTTAGTGGCAAAATCAATCCAGGTGAAGATATAGAAGTAATTAATACTGAATTAGCATTAGCTGACCTTGACACTTGTGAAAAAGCTATACGTCGCTTTGAAAAAAAGGCTAAAGGTGGCGAAAAAGAAGCTATTGCTGCAATGAAAGTATTAGAAAAATGTTTACCCTTGCTAAATGATTGTCAGAAGTTACTTTCTCTAAATTTAACAAAAGAAGAACTATTTGCTATTAGAGAATGCAATTTCTTAACCCTTAAACCAACAATGTACATAGCAAATGTTGCAGAAGATGGTTTTACTAATAATCCATACTTAGACTCTGTGCAAAAAATAGCTGATGCAGAAGGTTCTGTTGTTGTTCCTGTATGTGCTTCAGTAGAATCAGATCTCGCATCAATGGAAGATGATGATCGCCAAGAATTCATGGAAAGTTTAGGCTTTGATGAACCTGGTCTAAATCGTGTAATTCGTGCAGGTTATAAACTTTTGAATCTTCATACCTATTTTACAGCAGGTGAAAAGGAAGTAAGAGCTTGGACTATACCTATCGGAGCAACAGCACCACAGGCAGCAGGCAAAATTCATACTGATTTTGAGAAAGGATTTATACGAGCTCAAACAATAAGCTTTGAAGACTACATTAAATACCAAGGAGAAAATGGTGCAAAGGTTGCTGGACGCATGCGTGCAGAAGGCAAAGATTATATTGTTCAAGACGGCGATGTAATTACATTCTTATTTAATGTAAAGAAATAACTTATAATAATTATCCCCAATTGCATGTTTAAATGTGTATCTAGGTAGAAGGTCATAGAATGCCCCACAGCAA
>CAZTNG010000152.1:0-2354 GCA_964615195.1 uncultured Enterobacterales bacterium | reverse complement strand
TTCCTGAAACTTTATGTGAATTAAATTGTCTATTAGGTTAAAATGCATAATGTTTTTATGGAGGAATTATGCAAATAAAATCGTTAACTGTTGTAGCCATAGTTTTGTCTTTATTTTGGGGAATTACAGGTTGTTCAACAATAAGTGATGTTTTCACAAAACCTAGTCCTGCTTTTTTATCTGCAGATGAAGGAAGTAAGCAGATTGAAAATTCTGTTTCACTGACAGATATTTTTAATACAAATAAAATTGTTAATGTTACTAAAGCAGATAGTAAGGATTATTTGATTTGTGAAGGAGAAGCGGATTCATTTGTTTTTCCAACTGGTAAAAGTTTTTACAGGATATTTCAGTTACCTTTAAATGCTGCTTATTTAGGTATTGAATTTGATTCTGCCATCAGTACTACAACTTTTATTCCTAGAGTTGATTTTTATAATAAAGATAAAAAACTTGTTAGTACGTTAAAGTCTTCTGCATTTAAATATAGAGATAGCCAATTAGGCACAGGGTTTATTGTCGGTAAAATTGCTATTAACAATGTAGCTGCAAAACCTGGTCATGAATTTGCTTATATGGTGGTATATACTACAGATGAAGTTGTAGCTGAAAAAACTGCCACAATAAATCCTTTGATTAAGCAGGCTATTGCATTACGTAATGATGTTCCTGATGCTCCAGATGTTTTAGTATCTCATTCATATATTGGAGAAGTAAACATTGAGTTCAAATTTAGACAAAAAGAAGATAATTTCACAGATGATCTTATTTCATATTTAGATGATCCTCTTTTTGGCGGTTCAGATCAGAGTAATAGACAAGAAAAGGTTGTTTTGGCTTCTGGTGAAGTTTATTCTGTTTCCTCTCAAAATGAGGGTTCAACTGCTGTTACTTCTGTAGATGGTAATGGTAATGCTCTTAATGTAAGCAATTCTTCAGATTCTTCATTCGTTGAAACTAACCAAGGGAATACAGTATCTTCTCAAGCTCCGGTTGGCCAAATGATGAAAGAAACAGAAGATTTATACAATAAGTTAATTGTAAATAGTGTTGAAGCTGGTGATCTTACCAAAGCCATGAATTTGGTTGCGGAAGCTCAAAGAGCAGGTTCGCAGTCTGCGCAACAAAAATTTATTGAAGCTGTACAAAAGGTTAAAATTAAAAAATAATTTAACTTGATAATAAACCTAGGTGAAGCCTAGGTTTATTTTTTTTTGAGCCCATTTTATTTTAAATCCTAAAATGGTTAGCACTTTAAACTTCTTAGCATCTATTATTTCATTTTTTAATGATAAAATTTTTTCAATATAATTCACGTGATTTATTGAAGTTATAAATTTATCAAATTCTTTATCATTAAGAAGTTTGTGACACTCTTCAACGTAAGAATTTATATTACTATTAGGCAAATACTTATAGTGTACTGATAACTGTCTTATCATGTATAACTTAAAGATCTCTTTGTATTCCTCATATAAATTGTTATTTTCAAGATAAATTCTTACCAATTCAATAGTTCTAAATATACCAAAACATTTGTTTGTTTTTGAATTAACTGTTGATCCAACACGCATTCTGTAAACATAACCAACGGTATTATAATAGTAAATTTTGGGAGAATTAAGATACACTATTCTGCTAAATAATTGATCTTCTGCAAAATATGTTTCTGAAAATTTTGCATGGATTTTTTGAATAAAGTTACGTTCGTAATATTTAGCGCAAGCTGAAGATATTGTTATAAACCAATCTTTTTTAATTTGATTTGGTTTAAAGTACCAGCATTTTTTTAATTTTGTTGTATACAATTTTGTTATATCTTTGGAATTATTGCAATATTTATGGCAATTATTCTCTTCATATAATTTTGTATAATCACAACTTATTACTTTGGGTTGTATTTCTTTAGTCAATATATAAATATTTTCTAATATATTAGGTGTTAATAAATCATCTGCATCAAGAAAAGTTATGTAGTCACCTTTGGCTTTTTCAATACCTAAGTTGCGAGCAACACCCGGACCACTATTGTTTTGTGAGAAAAACATAAATCTACAATCATCTAAACTGTAGGACTTTAATATTTCCAAAGAATTATCTGTCGACGAATCATTAATGCAAATAACTTCGTAATTAGTAAAATTTTGACATTTAATACTATTTAGGCATTCTAATAAATATTTTTCAACATTGTAAACTGGAATAATTATAGAAAAGAAAGGATTCATATAATAGTATGTTATTTGTTTGTTATTAAATAGATTTGTTATTATATAACATTATAATTACACAAACAAGAAAAAAGTATAGCAATAGTAAATAATATAAATTACTTACTTTAACAAATTTTAAAA
>CAZTNG010000151.1:0-2410 GCA_964615195.1 uncultured Enterobacterales bacterium | reverse complement strand
ACGGTACTCGCTTGTAGGTGAATTAAATTCTTAATTTGGTGCGAAATGTAGGTTGTATTCAAAAAATGTTAGAAATAATGGAATCTGATAATTACCAAAATGCAGATGCTGTGATAATTTCTGATTTTATTGCCCAAAGACTTAAAGCAGAAACAATCTCTAAGATAAAGCATATTAAAACAAGGGGAAACAAATTTAACGCCATCAAATTATCAAAATATGGAAAAACTGCATTAATGAATATATTCGATGCACAATGGACATTTGATACAGGATTAACAGGAAGACTTTTAAGAAAACTTTAGTGGCAGGGGCGGTAAGACTCGAACTCACAACCATCGGTTTTGGAGACCGCTGTTCTACCATTAGAACTACGCCCCTACTAAGTTGTAGGGTATTATACTTACAAAAAATTTTTGGTAAAGTTTTTTTTAAAAAAAACACCAAAAAGATGAATATTTGAACATTTTATCTAGCTACCAATTAATATAATAGCAAGTACCATTAAATTACAATTAAATTGATAATAATTCTTATAGAGACAAAATTACCTAATTTTAGGTATATTAAGAATAAAAAATTAACCAAACATATATGAGAGTGTAAATATTTTATTTAATATTAAACATATATTGCTCAAATTTTCACAAATATCGTCATATGTATTTTTTTTTGTTTAGTTAATTAATACAAAACTATATAATGTGGTTTTCAGATAGCGAAGCTAATCTGATATATAATTTGTCATTTAGCATTGCTCTGTATATCGACAGATTTTCTGTCGCCAAACTTCTAGGACAAAGATGATGGCAAATCCTTTATTTAACAAGAACATCATTTCTATATCTGAATTAAGCAAAGATGATCTTGAATTAATAATTCAAACAGCTCAAAAGCTTAAAGCTTATCCGAGAAATGACCTACTTAAAGATAAATTAATAGCAAGTTGCTTTTTTGAAGCATCAACTAGAACTCGGCTTTCTTTTGAAACAGCAATTCAAAGATTAGGTGGTAGAGTAATTGGTTTCTCTGATGCAGGTAGCACGTCTCTAGCAAAAAAAGGGGAAACTTTAGCAGACTCTATAAGAATCATAACTTCATATGCAGATGCATTGGTTATGCGTCATCACCATGAAGGTGCTGCTCGACTAGCAACAGATGTATCACCAGTTCCAATTATTAATGCTGGAGACGGTTCAAATCAGCACCCTTCACAAACGATTTTAGATCTTTTTACAATTTATGAAACACAAAAACGTTTGGATAATATCAACATTGCTTTTGTTGGCGATCTAAAATATGGAAGAACAGTTCATTCCTTATCTCAAGCTTTATGCCACTATAACGCAAAGGTATTCCTTGTTTCTCCTGAATCATTAGCTATGCCTGATTACATTATTGATGAATATGAAGCAAACAATATTGAATACCATATTTTTAATACAATTGAAGAAGTGATTCCTGAAGTTGATATTTTATATATGACCCGTGTTCAAAAAGAACGCTTTGATGAAACTGAGTATCGTCATTTAAGAGCAAAATTCGTACTTACTCCCGAAACATTACTTGGGTCTAGACCGAATCTTAAGGTTCTTCATCCTTTACCAAGAATCGATGAAATTACATTAGATGTAGATAAAACACCTTATGCATACTATTTCCAACAGGCGGCAAATGGAGTCTATGCAAGACAGGCACTACTCTCATTAGTGTTAAACGAGGAAATATAAGATGACAGAAAAATCCCAATTACAGGTAGAAGCAATACGTAATGGTTCTGTAATAGACCATATACCTGCAGGACAAGGAATAAACATCCTTAAACTGTTTCATTTTTTAGATCATAATGAAAGGATAACAGTTGGTTTTAATCTTCCTTCTAAAGCTTTAGGTCACAAAGATATTATTAAAGTTGAAAATGTAAGTATTACTGAAGATCAATCAAATCAATTAGCTTTATTTGCACCAGATGCTACTGTAAATATTATCCAAGATTTTAAAGTTGTAAAAAAACATAATCTTTCTTTACCTCAGAAAATATCTCATGTTTTTTCATGCCCTAACTCTAATTGCATAACACATTTTGAACCAGCGGCAACTAGTGAATTCAAAATAGTGGTAAACAAAGGAAGAGTTCAACTTAAATGCAAATATTGTGAACGAGTTTTTAACAAAGAAATAGTAACTGACAGCATCTAAAAATCACTTATTATATTCATAAAGCTATTCTGTCATATGTGTAATTTGGCAGAATAGTTATATTGAAAAGCTAAATAAAATATTCAAAAAATAATTACTTGTGTAGGTTATACACAATTTATTTCATAATCCAAGATTAAATTTAAACAATAATTACTAATATTCCCCCTCTGTCAGTCATTATTTAATCAAAAAGGAATTCTTCCCAAGT
>CAZTNG010000150.1:0-2482 GCA_964615195.1 uncultured Enterobacterales bacterium | reverse complement strand
TTAGTATTAAAGGCTAATTTACTAATTTTTGATTGGGATTTAGCCTTTTTATTTGGTGTTTTGGGGTAGTTCAATAACTTTGTAGACGAAATATTGTCTAATAAAATTAGGTAGTATGGATGAACGATAAAATAAAACAGAGGTGATTATTGTAAATATTGTATTAGGTCTTAAATCCCAAAAATTTGACTGTTGTGAAATATAGAAAATGTAATCGTTGCATTTAACCAATATTGCTATATATATCATATATAAAAATGATACTGCTTATCATAATCTCTTACTGAGAAATTCTCAAATAAGTTGAAATTAAAATAAATACTACTTATTATGTATAAAGTTCTTGGATTGTTATAAGGTATGCTCAAAATGAAAGAAATTGATATTGGAAATGAAAGTTTTGCAAATTTTATAAACAACGACAGTTATTATATTGATAAAACTTCCTTTATCAAAACTATTTTTAAAAAAGGTACTAGTGGAGTAACTCTGTTAACCCGCCCACGTCGTTTTGGCAAAACCTTAACAATGAACACCTTTTATGAGTTTTTAAGAATAAATCCAAGCAATCCTGATAATCCAGAAGACACTTCATACCAACAAAAGTTATTCAAAGATACCCAAATTTACCAAGACCAAGAATTTTGCCAAGAGAATATGGGTAAATACCCTGTAATCTTTATTACTTTTAAAGATGTTACAGGTGACACCTATGAACTAGCATATAAGCAATTAGCAGAGGTTATATACTCAGAAATAAGAGGTAAATTTAAGTATCTATTATCAAGTAACAAGTTAGATGATTTAGATAAAGAAGAACTACTAAAATTAGGAGACAAAAAATATTATTCACAAGGAATATACAAGATTGATTTATCTTCAAATAAATATGACGGTAAAGATGATGAAACAGCTATTCAATCTTCTTTACAGAGTTCACTTAAATTTTTATCTGAATGTCTAAGTAAGCATCATGGAGTAAACCCAATACTGTTAATAGATGAATATGATGTTCCAATCAGTAAAGCTGCACACTTAGGTTATTATGAGAGAATGATACCTCTAATTAGCAGTTTGCTAAGTAAGGCATTAAAAACTAATCCATATTTAGGCAAAGCAGTTCTAACTGGATGCCTAAGAGCAGCAAAAGAAAGTATCTTTACAGGATTAAATAATCTCAAAGTATGTTCCATCATAGATAATGGTAATCCTGAGATTTCAACGGGAATTGGCTTTACCAAAGAGGAAACAGAACAAGTTTTAAAGTATTACAAACTAGATAAATATTTTGATTTGGTTACCAAGAATTATGACGGCTATCGTTTTGGTAGAGAGCAGATGTACTGTCCATGGGATGTAATGAATTTCTGCTGTGACAACTATAGAAAAGTAGGCGAATATGAAGAATATATATCAGCAGGTAATTATTGGATAAATACAAGTGGTAATGCTGTAATCGAAGAATATATGGGATATATAGCACCAGAGCATATCGACCAAATGCAGGCCCTAGTTGATGGTAATACCATAACCTCTGTCATAAGAACATCATTATGCTATGGCGATTTAAAGAATCACAACATTGAAGACTTTTGGACCTTACTTCTCTATACAGGATATTTAACCATAAATCCAAAATTTAAATCAACCAAGAGAAATGAGTATGAGTTACGTATTCCAAATCTTGAAGTACGTGAGTGTTTTAAAGAAAAAATCCAAGATTTCTTTTCAGAAAATCCATTGATGCAAAATTACACCACAGAATTAGTCAAAGGATTATTCAGTGGTAATGCCGAAAGTGTTGAAGAGAACATCAATCATCTGTTAAAAAAATATGTATCCATCAGAGATTTTGCCACAAATGCTCCAAAGGAAAACTATTATCACGGTTTTATGAATGGTTTATTAGTTAATGGTTCTGCCACAATCAAAGAGCAAATTTCAAATATGGAATCTGGTGATGGATACGCGGATCTAAAATTATCTGCAAAAAGTGGAACAATGGTGGTTATTGAACTTAAACAGAATTCTGATGAAAACGCTTCAAGAACTATATCTGCCGAAAAAGCTATCAAACAAATTATCGAAAAAAAATATGCAGAATCAGAAATGGAAAACCCAGATATAAAAAAGATCTATGCGTTTGGAATATGTTTTTGTAGAAAAGAATGTTCTGTAGTAATGAAACAGTTGAAATGATAATTAATTTTGTCTTGGTTACGATCCTAAATCATATTTCAGAACTTGGAACGTTGTTCACTTTATTTGATAATTTAACGTTTAACCATATCATTTTATTTGTTAAACGCTATTCTCTATATTTCGTTTCGCAACTGCCGAATATCTGGATTTAAGACCTAATACTAAATATTAAAGCAGATAGCTTATGAAATAAGTCATTTTTAGTGCAAAATTCTTTATCTATTATATAATCTCGTCTTTGACACTTTGTTGTAAATACACTTGTAAAATCAACGCGTTA
>CAZTNG010000149.1:0-2584 GCA_964615195.1 uncultured Enterobacterales bacterium | reverse complement strand
ATTAAATCACAATTTCAGTTTATAAATAACAAACCCCAGTAGGTTTGTTCAACTCACTGGGGTCTCATCAATCAAAGTTATTTATAATAATATAATTGAAAAATTTAATTAAGAATTTTTGCAATTTCTTCTAAAGAGCAATCAAAATCAGAACCTGAATTGTTTTTAAATACAAAAACATCTCCAATATTTTCAGGCTTCGTAAAATTGCATCCAGCAATATATTCATCCCAATGTTCAAGCTTCCAAGTATCTCTACTTGAATTTCTTTCAATCATTCTTCGATGACAGGTCTCTGGAGAAGTCTCAACCCAAACCAAAAATAATCTAGCACCAATATCAGCAAGTTTCTTTCGTAACTCAGCAATATATTTTGTATCTCTTATTTCACGAGTAAAAGGCGCATTTATTAACACATTATTTTCATATTCTAAAGCTTCAAAAGCTAAATCGAGAACTGCATAGTATTCATAATCTCTAATATGCTCCTCAAAAAAATCAGAGCTTCTATTATACTCCTGATTCGCTACTTCAAAAATCTGCTTTGAAAGAACGATCAAAGTATCTTTGTCCAAATACACTACATGATCAAGCTTTTTAGCAATAGCCTTGGAAACATAAGTCTTACCACAAGCTGGTGGTGAAGTAACAAGAATTAAACTTTTCATAGTATACGGTCACTAAAATTAAACTAAAAAACACTGCAACCTGCGGGAACAGTCTAAACGCAGTATTCACAAACTAGCTCTGTATTATAACTTACAAAACATCTGTAATAATAACACTTTTTAGGGGGTAATTACAAATACATCGTATTAAAGTTTTGTTATTATAATCAACAAATCATAATTTAGAGGTACAATGTAAATAATTACAATATCAATCACTAGTTATCACAAAGTTTCAATAAATATCAAGATTAATAACCATCAAGAAATATTGACATTTAAATTTTAAAATCATAATATGATTGTATACTATATCTATATGTATTATATGTTTGAGAGTAATTATTTATGATGTACAAAAATATATTAAACGTTATTGGGAATACGCCTCTAGTTGAAGTAAAAAGAATCACTAAAAATGATAATATTAAAGCCAACATTTTTGCTAAACTTGAATCATTTAACCCTTCTGGAAGCATTAAAGATAGAGTTTCTCTTGCAATGATAGAGGATGCTGAAGAAAAGAAAATATTAAATAAAGATTCAGTGATTATTGAGCCTACTAGTGGAAATACAGGAATTGGATTAGCACTAATTACCGCTGCCAAAGGATACAGGTTAATCCTAACCATGCCCGAAAGCATGAGTATTGAAAGAAGAAAAATATTAGAGGCCTATGGAGCGGAATTAATTTTAACCCCAGCATCCGAAGGGATGAAAGGAGCGATTGCACAAGCAAAAGTATTACAGCAACAGATAACAAATAGTTATATCCCTAGTCAATTCGATAATGTTTCCAATCCTTTAATACATTATCGAACAACAGGACCTGAAATATGGAATGATTGCAACGGAAAAGTTGATGTTTTAATTGCAGGAGTCGGAACTGGGGGAACAATTTCAGGAACGGGAAAGTTTCTAAAAGAGAAAAATCCCAATATTTGGGTAATAGCTGTAGAACCTTTTGAATCATCTGTACTTTCAGGCTCAACGCCATCACCACATAAAATTCAAGGCATAGGAGCAGGCTTTATCCCCCAAAATTACAATGCCAAATATGTTGATGAAATAATTACAATAAAATCAGAAGATGCATTAAGTATGGGAAATAAGCTGGCCAAAATCGAAGGGTTATTTGTTGGCATTTCTTCGGGAGCAGCATTTAAAGCAGCGACAATAGTTGCATGCAGACCAGAATATAAAAATAAAAACATTGTAGTAATTATGCCAGATAGCGGGACCAGATATCTATCAACTACAATGTATCAAAATATAAATGAATAAAATTCATATTATATAAAGTTACCCACTAGTAAATTATGTAATTCTTTACTAGTGGTAATTTAAAAGCAATAATTCAAATAACATAATCATTAATAGATTTAAATTTATTATCTATAATATCCTGCAAAGTTATGCTTTCTAAATAATCAGAAACAACTTTATACAATCCTTTCCACACATATAGGGTTTCACATTCATTACATCTTATGCATGGATTAGGCATTTGCTCTAAACAAGTAATAGGAGCTAAACCACCTTCAGTCAATCTAAGAATCATCGCTACAGTATAATAATTCGCTGAATGAGCTAAACGATAACCACCTTTAGCACCTCTAGTTGTAAGTAAAATATCTGACCTATTAAGTATTGGAATAATTTGTTCTATGTATTTTTTTGAAAAATTTTGACGTTCAACAATTTCTTTCAAGGATAAATATCCTTCACCTTGATTCATTGCTAAATCGAGTAAAAAACGTAATGCATACCTACCTTTAGTTGTTATTTTCATAAATCACCCAACAATAAAATCACACAAAATACATGGATATTATAAACAATAACAAAAATATTGGAAATAAAAATAAAAAAGGGTAGTCACTAAAAAGCGACTACCCTTACGGTATTCAAACTGG
>CAZTNG010000148.1:0-2586 GCA_964615195.1 uncultured Enterobacterales bacterium | reverse complement strand
TCTACCTAGATACACATTTAAACATGCAATTTAGGTTACATGTGTTAAAAAATTTTTGTATGACACTCATGATACCCGACCTAAAAAATAACTATTAACATCTTAGTAAGAATTATTACATAAAAGTTCATTACGGTAATCAAGATGCAATTAATGTTTTTATATATAGCACATATTTTATATGTGTTTTACACTACATATAATAAAAAAGCTACATCTTCAATTAGAATGAAGATGTAGCTTACAATGAATTTATCAAATGTATTTAGAATATTATAAGTTCTTTGCTTTACGATAAGCGACAATATCCAAAATACTAACAACAGTCATATTATGAGTTAAACCAAAAGCTACAACCTGAGGTAAACGAGACATTGTACCATCATCATTAGTGAGCTCACAAAGCACTCCACTAGGATTTAGACCAGCAAGTCTAGCTAAATCTACAGAAGCTTCTGTGTGTCCATCTCTTTCTAATACACCACCATTACGGGCACATAAAGGAAATACATGACCAGGATGACTAAGATCTGATGGAACAGCTCCATCTTTTATGGCAGTTTTAATTGTTGTTAACCTATCTTTTGCACTTACACCAGTTGTAACGCCTGTAGAAGCTTCAATAGTAATTGTGAAAGCAGTACCATAAGAGCTTGTATTATCTTGCACCATTTGTGGAAGATCTAATTCTTTCATTTTTGTTTCAGGCATACATAAACATACAATACCTGAACAATGACGAATCATAAGAGCCATTTGTTCTACTGTCATTTTCTCAGCAGAATAAATAATATCACCTTCATTTTCGCGGTTTTCATCATCAACAACTAAAACACCACGACCTTCACGCATTGCTTGTAAAGCTAATTCAACTCTTTCTAACGGATCTGTAGAAAAGATATCTAACATATTAATTTGACTCACGATATTTCTCCAAAATAAAACATTTACGTAAGTCAGGGCAATTATTGACTTTTGGCTTGCGCGCGGTTTAGTACCACGCTGTATGTTTGGTCAACTCTCTTCTATCCGGACTATACCGTCGGCTCAGGAATTGAACCTGATCTTGCAAAAAATGCTCGCGGGCTAATACCGCCGGTGGGGAATTTCACCCCGCCCTGAGAATATGTTCACATTTTACAATTAATTGACTTGTTACTGATACTCTTTTTTGCATTGATTTAAGCTTTTAAGCCTTATTAATTATAGCATTGTAATATTTAGAGCAATTAAAGCAGTATTACTGTATTTTTTAACAATTTTTTTACCTTTTTAAATTTATAACATTGGATCTAGATCAATATAAATCCATTTTTAAACTCTTTTTTACATTAATAAATACTTATTATGTTATTATTAGACATTGTTTAAATATTCTATATTGGAAGGCGATCCTTATGAAATTACGTGCTCTGACCCTAGCAATCTGCTTCGGTGCTGCTGTATTTGCAACAAACAGTGTAAGCGCAAAAGACTATACCAAAGCTGAAATTGAACAAATTGTTCATGATTACATTCTTAACAATCCTGACGTTTTAATGGAAGCCGGAGATAAGGTTAAGGAACGCCAAGCACAACAAGCTCTAGATCAACAAAACAAGCTCATTCAAAGCATTTATGCAGACAAGGCTATTCCTTCATCTGGTGCCAAAAATGGCAAACATAAGATTATTGAATTCTTTGATTACAACTGTGGCTATTGCAAAAAGGCAAGACCAATACTTAAAGAAATTCTTAATGATAACCTTGATGTTCAATACTATTACATGGAATTCCCTATTCTAAGCGAAATTTCTGTTACAGCTGCTGAAATTGGTATTGCACTTTATGCTATAAATCCAAAGATTTATGAAAAATACAATGATCAACTTATGACTAGAAATGACAGATTGCAAACTGAAGTTCAACTTCAAGCTTTAGTAGAAAGTCTTGATCCTAAAATCAAATGGAGTGAAGTAAAGAAAATTTCTAAGACTCCTCAAGTGCAACAAACTCTTAATAATATCCGTGGTATAGCGCAAAAACTAAATGTTAACGGTACACCTGCATTTATTATTGATGGTGAAGTTTTACGTGGAGCTCCTCGTTCAGCAGATATGGTTAAGACCTTACTTAAGTAATAAACTATCTTATGCTAAAGCACTGTAACTAAAGAATTACAGTGCTTTTTTAATTCCAAAATAATCAATAAATCGTAAGCTTTATCGCTTACAATCATCCATAAAAACCAAAAATCATAATCTAAATTATAAAAATATTACTAAAGCACAGCTAATAAAATAAGATTTAAAATACTAACAAATAGTATATATTCAATGTAATACAAGAATTTCCACAAAATTTTTTAACACTATTTACATAATAACTATATAAATAGATTATTTCTCAATGAAGAAGGCCTATAAAAAATTATAGGCCTTCTTGCTTATTTTATAAATTACATTACTTACGGATTTCTAATTTGTGCAAAATCATGCTTTTCTTTCATTCTTTGACTAATTGCAATAGTGAATAACGCATCAGTTGAACTGTTTAAAGCAGTTTCACATGAATCTTGAATAACACCAATAACCATACCTATACCTA
>CAZTNG010000147.1:0-2606 GCA_964615195.1 uncultured Enterobacterales bacterium | reverse complement strand
CAAGGTCGGCTATCTTATCTCAAATTGTTATCGTGGAAAATAGATTACGCTTACTGTAATTTTACATTACATAATTATATTATTGATATAAGATATTTCTCACAAAAATTGAACTGTATTATAAATATTTAAAATATAGAGATTGATTAACAGTTTTTCGCTAATATTTGTATTATCATTAGGCAATACAATATACCTAAAAGTTTAGTCTTTATTTTAAGGCTAAATATATTTAGATAGGTATTTTAGTAAAAAATTTTGGTCAAAAGTAATATTAGAAAGATTGATTACCATGAATGACAATAAATTGTATACCTTTTTTAAAGAACTTAAAAAATCAGGTTTAGCTAATAGTTTAACGCTAGGACTATATAGCTATGTTAGAAGATCCGTGTTGCATGGTGTTTATGTAGGCTTCGGTGTATTAATATTATTGTTAGTTACTGTTGCTTCATTAAGTTATGCAAATTTGAGCTCAATGAATTCATCGATTACATATATTACTGATGAATCTTTACCTGTATTTAACAAGGCAAATGAAATTGAAATAAAACTTTTGTCTGTTACTTTAGATCTTAATAATGTTTTAAGTCAGTCTGATATTAACAAAATAGATAATGATATAACTATTTTATCTGAATCAAGAAACGATTTTTTAAAGACTCTTGAGCTGTTTATTGAAAGTGCTGGTAATAATGCAGATATTCAAGAAAAGTATGAAAATTTATTTCGTTTATCTAAGCTGTATTTAGATCAAACTGGTGAAATTCCAAGTGAGAAAAAAGAATTTTTAAAGTTGATGAAGAAAGAGGCTAAAAATAGGGCCGATTTTATTTCATGGTTGTCTTTATTTAATCAAGAAGAGCAAACTTTTAAAGCAAAGATCTATGATGATTATGTTGGTAATGTCTACTTGAATTTAACCACTTATCAAAAGCCTATTGAATCTAAGGCTAATGAAACAATGATGAGTGAAAATCCTGAAGAAATAATGAAAAACATAGAATTTATTAAAAAGTATTATTTAAGCTACGATGAGTTTTATGAAAATATGAAGGTTGAAATGCCAGAGATTGAGAATGAAATTGGTCAATTCTTTAGCAACTTCAAGTTTAATATTACTTCAGAAAAAGGCTTACTTATGGAACATTATAAATTAATGGTACGTAAGGAGGATCTTAATAAAAAGATTGATAAAGCCATGGAAACAATCATTTTAGTTAAGCAAGAAATTAGGTCAATACAAAACATTGCTAAGGAAAATATGCAGGTATCAACTGATCAATCAAAAGAACGTTATATCACTTCATCTTATAGCTTAATTATTACTGTAGTATTAGCAATTATTTTGGCTTCAATTGTTATATACTTATTATCAAATAATATTAAAAAACCAATGCGTAAGCTTTTAGGTGGTTTGTCTTTCATATCAAATGGTGATATGAGTTCTAAGATTGAAGTTTCAGAACATAATGAATTTGGCACGCTTTCAGTTCATTTAAATGAATTAACCAAGCGTGTTGCGAATGTTCTTAGGCAAATTTCAGATGCATCTATTAAGGTTAAACATGCAGCTACCGACAATTTAACAGCGTCAAATGCGTCTAAAAATTCTTTAGATGATCAGCGTAATGAAACTCTTTCAGTAGCCTCAGCAATGAATGAAATGCAGGCTACAGCCAATGAGGTTGCAGAAGCAGCTGCAAATACTCTTTCAGAAGTGAAGGGGGTTGAAGATATTGCTGAAAACTCCCAAAATATTATGGCTGATACCATAAAAACAACCGAAAGTTTAGCTGCAAAAATAGAGGATACCACAAGGGTTATTCGTGATGTAAATGATCTAAGTGTAAGCATTGGTAAAATTATAAATGTTATTCGTGGTGTTGCCGATCAGACTAATCTATTAGCTTTAAATGCTGCTATTGAAGCTGCTAGAGCTGGAGAACATGGCAGAGGTTTCGCCGTGGTAGCTGATGAAGTTAGATCTTTAGCAAAAACTACAGCTAACAGTGCTAATGAAATTAAAAAGATGATTTCAGATTTGCAGAGTTCTGTTGGGGAAGCTGTTAATCGTTCTTCATTATGTCTAGATGAAATGACTGTAGCAAAACAAAATTCAACTAATGCAAGTATGGCTATTGATGAGATAAAACAGGCCATCACTAAGATTACTAATATGAGTACAATGATTGCTGATGCTGCTCAAGAGCAAGGTAAAACATCAGAGCTTATTTCAGAAAATCTACATCGTATTACTGATTTGTCAGAAGATAATATGGTTCAAGTTGTAAAAGTAACTGATAGTTGTAAGGATTTGGATTCTTTATCTACAGTTCAAGCTCAACTTATTAGTAAGTTTAAGCTTCCAAAAAATTAACTTAGCTATCTAATATAAAACATTTTTGATGAAACCCCAATAAGTTGAAAAACTTGTTGGGGTTGTTGTTTGTTAGAGTCAAGATCTTTGCTAAAGATTTCCAATGGTTTTTCTTTATTTCAAATATTAATGTGTTAGAGGTTATATTTACATATAATTATTATTCTATATATTTGGGACGTGACTTATTATGATATACATTAGTTGATACTAAATAAGAATATAT
>CAZTNG010000146.1:0-2758 GCA_964615195.1 uncultured Enterobacterales bacterium | reverse complement strand
CTTTCACCTTTTATAGAGTAGTCTTTCATAGCTTTTCTAAAAGTATCTACTATATTTGCAGTTTCTACATTATTTGAATATTTACTTTTATTTACTTGTTGTTCAAAATGACAAAACAGCGTATGGAATTCTTCGATATTATTTTCATAAAAATACAGTAATTTGGATATTACATCGCCAATATTCTTATATGCTTTGTCATTAATCCAAATAATATCTTTTTGTAACTGTAGATATGAATTAATTTTTGGGAGCACATCTTGTTTTACGGTATTGCACAAATCATTAATATAATATTCGTTTCCCTTAAAATACCGATAATATTCAAACACACCTTTTTTATACAATGAATCCCAATATTGAAAGAGCTCAGATATATTCCTATACGCCTTACTATTAAATAAAATAATTTCGGCAGCTAACTTTTCATATTTTTCTATTTTATTAATTTCCGCACGACTTATTATTTTTTTTGCTTCATTAATGTCTTGAATATTGTACTCATAATATATTTTAAACTCATCTAAGGATTCTTTATACAGTTTGTCTTGATTTTTTTCAAAATCACTTATTTTTTCAAAAAAATGATCTTGAATGCAAAATGTCATTTTGTTTGTAATCAGATTTAAAAAATAACTTAATTTTTTATTTGAGAGACAATGATCATTTTCATACTCTGCAATAAAATTTAAACAAGCCTCCTTGTTTTTTACAACTTTTGCACGAATATAATTCTTGAGAACTCCGTTATTAAGCATTTCCCTAATTGAATTGAATATGTTGCTATTAGTCCGTTCATTATTAAGTTCTTTAATTAGAGAATTACCATATGCTTCTAATGAATCAAAAACTAACCCCTTCCAGTATAGTTTAATAACTTCAGGTTCTAAGCCATACATAGCTGTAACAAAAGGTGTATCTAAATCAGCTGGATTAAGCTGATATAAATGCTCTGATTGTTGGCAAATCCTAGCTCTCATTGCATCGTGATCCAATTCATAGTGACGTTGTAGCGTTCCCCTATAAAATTCCTTTTGACCCAAATTCCAATGCAGCAACATTGCCTCTATAAGTTTTTTATTATCGAAATATGTTTCATTGTTAAAGGCATAAGGCATTACATTTTTATTATCTTGTTGTGTTTCTCTCGTAGAATAATTCTTGTCTGCATCGCTATTTGAAAAACTTCCTCTGCCAGGCACCTGCTGCGGTACCCCAGTAAGCCAGTTCTTAACCTCTGTGTAGCCCCAACGCCGATTAGGGTTTGATTTGTCACCACGGTTAGAGAGGTCTTTGTAGGTTAAACCATCGATTAGATCTTTTAACTCTGAATCAAAATCTTTTGGGTATGGGATCTTCTGAATTTGCGCAAAGCCAGCTAGATTCTCTATATTTATGTTTTGGTATGGAGTAAAACCTGTTATTAATTCATAAAGAGTAATACCTAAGGAGTAATAATCTGATTCCGCTAAAAATAGTCCCGTGTTAGTTTCAGGTGCACTATAAAATGGTGATTTACCGGTTTGCGTCATTACTACAGTTTTACCATCAGTGACGGAGCTAATACCAAAGTCTATGAGAACTATATGCTTTTTGTCATCAGAAAGCATGAGATTGGCAGGTTTTAAGTCTTTATGCAATAAACCTACGTCATGGAGAGCCTTTAAGCCTTCTATTACAGAGGGAATTACTAATGATTTTAGCTTATTCTTCCCAAATTTCACACCTTTGGTAATGAAGTTAGCGAAACTTCCATTACGGTAGAATGACATCACTATGTACGGATAATCCTTAATCTTTCCTCTAACAAGAACCTTGGAAACTCTTGGATTATCTAGAGTTTGTAGCTTATTGAATACTTCAGGTTTTATAGCATCTTTGCGACGATAAAGCTTAAGGACGTAATATTTATTATCTTTTAGATTCATCACGAGGTACAGGTCGGCTTCACCTGAGTTTAAGGAGATAACACTTTGTACCATGTAAGTATTATTACCTACTAGATCGTTTGGTGAAAGCCTAATCACCTCAGTATTATTCTCCGCAGAGTTAACTACTGTATCACTACTATCATATTGAGAATTAAGTACCGTTTTATCTGCCATTATGCTTATCCACCAACTCAAATGCTACTACAATATAAATTTTGATATTTTAACAACTATAAATAATATAGACACACGTAGTTAATAAATAACAAGAACCTTTTCACAAAACTTGAGTAAGCTTCAAAAGCCAATGATACTGTGAATTAATAAAGAGCAATTATCACCAAATTAATTATCTTAACTTTGTTTACCGCTTGTATTTATCGCATACATACAAAAAAGTGTAATTACCATACTCAAAATGCATTTTGTCTCCCTGTTGAAAATGTCGTTTTTTGTAAGCTTTTATTAGTTATTAATTCACAATAAGAAATTTATATAAGAAACAATAAAACAAAAAATAAACTGCTACCAGAAAAAAAACAAATAGCTTGACACTAACCGAACTATCAAATTCCGTAAAAATAACCAACAATTAATCGGCAAGTCTTACACGATATATGATCTTACTTATAGTAAGACTTTTAATGACTCTAAACATAATATTTATAAATAAATGATTCCAACCTATTGTTACTTTTAAAAAATACTCAAACTATGTTTAATATTCTAAACTCGAGATTCCCAGTTAAATTTGGGAATAAATCATAATCCCAACCTTAACCCTAGCGGTTTTGGTGTTTTTTAAAAACATGCGTTGATTTTTTGCG
>CAZTNG010000145.1:0-2841 GCA_964615195.1 uncultured Enterobacterales bacterium | reverse complement strand
ATGTAGAAAATTATTAAAAGGAACATTCTGTAAAAAGAAAAACTAGCTACAATTTAATTAAAATTAAATCTTGTAACTAGTTTTCTGCACAATGAATAAATCTATGCTGTAATAAAAAATTGCAACAATAAAATTACTTATCAACCAACGATTTTTCTCGAATCAGAATTTTCATCATTAACTTCTGCTAAATTAACTAAATCATCATTGGATACTTTTATGGGTCTCCTGCGCCTATCTTCTCTGCGATCACGGTTACCGTTATAATAATCTTTCTTACAACGATAAAGTTCTGCATCCGCATTAGCTACTATATCGTCAGAAACATTAATTGTTCCTTGAGAGAAACCAAAAGAAAACGATACAAAATATTCTTTTTCATCAAAGAGTCGTTTTACTTTCATTTCAGAAATAAAATGCTGACGAATATTTTCAACTTGATTTTTTGTTGGCTCAATTATAGAAATTGCGAACTCATCACCACCAATACGATAAATCTTCACATTATCCATACCTATAATACAGGTATTAAATATAATGCTACATTCTTTAAGCAACCAATCCCCAGCCTTATGACCATAAGTATCATTCATTTGCTTTAAGCCATTAACATCAACTAAGAAAACACCTAGTTTAGTATTTGGATTGTACGTAGTTACATAAGATGAACGATCAGAAATATAGGCATTTCTATTATTTAATCCAGTTAATTCATCAACTACAGCAAGATGCTCTAAATTGCGACGCATTGATGTATTATCAATACAGCCTGCTAAGACCTTACAAATCAATGCTATACCATCTGTTCTAGCAACACTTAATTCCGCACCATTTTCAAGCTCAAAATAAACCCAACTATGAAAACCTAACATACTCTTAATAGGGAATACCATAAATTCAGCTGTGTCATTTATTTTTTGAGAATAAAAACGTTTACTATAATCAATATGCTCTGTTTTAAAATCATATTTCAAATTTTCAGGTTTGTGGAAAAAACGACCGTCTTTGCCAAAGCTTACCTTAAAGCCAAACCTATAAACCAAACGCATTCCAGTCAAACAACGCAACAACTCTCTACCTGTTTCAGCTGCATTGCGTGTACCCGAATTCATAAATTCTGACAACTCAACAACATAACGATAACTTGCTAGCATGTCAGCTTTAATGCTCATAGTCTTATTTAATTGTACAATCTGACCACTTAACTGCGAACTTAAATTATTATTACGTTGCTCAAGCTTTCTACGATATTCATCTAGTTGTGAACCTTGTGAATTAATTTCTTTTAACTGAGATTTATTGCTACACCACAACTCATATAACAATTTATCTACAGCTGAAGCTTCAGAGATAAAAGTTGGAGTAAAGGTATAATTAGTTTGATCTAGTTGATTACGACTAATCATTTGACGAATAGCAGAAAAAGATTTTAACGTTAAAAATAAACCTGCAGCAAAAACAATGAGAGTTGAAAGAATAAGTATAGAGAACCCGATAATCATATACTTAATCTTATGCTTAGTTTGACTAACGAAGTATTCATTAGAACTTAAAGTTACATAAACCTCAGACTTGCCTGTAAAAAATGGATTGCGTACTAATATACTATTTTCTTTAACAAAAGGATTTTGATCTCTAGATATATTCTGTAAACCAACACCTTGAACAGGAGAAATAACTAAATTGTTTGAATCTATACCTGAAGAAGCCATAGTTATATTAAGATTTGCTTGCATTGTAGCGTACGGAACAACTGCGACAACAAAACCTAAAACATCAGCATCAACACATTTTGCAGGAACTCTATACTCTGGATGAATATACATCCATTCACAAGAATTTTTTTCATAAATAGGTTGCACAATTATAAGTGCATTATGATCACCTATTGGTATTAAATTAGAATCACTAATAGTTACAATTTTACCGCGGAACAATCCTTTATCAAAATTAGTCAATATTTCTGTATAAGCACCCATAATCATAGGATTAACTTCAGCAGCTAAAACATTTAAACCACCAACAGAATTACCAATTGTTCCATCTACACCAACAACATAAACACTAGAAATCATGTTAAAATTTGAGGTCAATGAATGAAGGTGTTGTTCCACTGTGCTGTTATTTGATGTTAGCAATTCTGAATGTGTAGAATAAGCTAACATGGTGTATACCAAATTATTTATAGTACTTGTAAAATTATCAACTAGGTATTTATTTTCCATAGAAAATTCATACTTTGAACTTTCTCTTTCATAATTTTTTAAACCCGTAGTATAGAGTACTAAACTAACTACAAGCAATATAACCATTGCAATAGTAAAAAATATCTGAAATTTAGTTATTGAAAGGTTACGAAAACTCTTCATTAAAACCCCTGATCATCTTGTTCACCCTGTACTTCCATTTACGCTTTATTATGAGAATATTTCGTTATTTTAATTTTAATATAATCCAAATATAATATAAAATTATTATATAATTGTTTATTGTTAAAACAATTACATGGCAAATTTAGTGCACAACATCACAAAAGCAAAATTTTTCAAATAAAAAGGCTTTTAAAGTAACAAGATACACAATACAAAAAAGCCTAGCTACATCACATTTTCACCCATAAAAAAACTTAACATTTTTGAAAAATTTATGTATACATTTTTTTTTAACATTTTTACTATTTTATAACTAATACATAATTATATAAAAATTATTTATAACAACAACTGCCATGGTAAAAATGAATTAACCCACAAATAATTCCTTTATAATCACTCCATAAAAATATTTTTTAGACACTATTCATTAATTACAAATTATGGTAATTATCAATATTACATTAAA
>CAZTNG010000144.1:0-2864 GCA_964615195.1 uncultured Enterobacterales bacterium | reverse complement strand
TAAATTAATTGATGATAAAGAATACATTTATGAATAAATTATGTGATTCACAATATAAGTTGCACAGATATCACATTTATAATTTTAAATTTTAGATAAACTGCATAAATGTTAGGTGTATTCTAAATCGGATAAAGATCTATATGCTTGCTAAATCGTTAATTTGTAATGCCGAGGATACTTCTCAGGTTATTGAATGCTTACGTGATATAGGTTTTACGGAAGTTGATATAGATTTAATTCTAAGTGATTTTAGAAAAATTGCTGTTTTAAGACATGTTTTAAGTTCTGTACCAGAGCAATTAGATCCTAAAAAAGAGCCTGTATTATTTAAAAATACAATAACCTCAATTTGCAGATATTTCCCTGTATTGCAAATTATGCATGAAAGAGAGACCGTTGCTAATGAAAAAAATAAATCGTTATGATATAACAAAGGAACACATCATTGCCTTTCATACATTAATAATTTGTTCTTTTCACGGTATGTATGAAGCTCGCTCTAATGATTCCTTAGATGCTGTTCTTGAGATGTATAATTCAACATCTTCAGCCAATGGTAATACAGTATCACGTGCTAGTGCGTTGATTTACGCAATAGTTAGATTTCATCCTTTTTTAGATGCAAATAAGAGAACTGCCATCATTTCGTGTGCTACCTATTTGTTAATGAATGGTTTTGTTCTTGAAGCAAATGATGATGATTTGCTCCAAGTACTTTGTGAAATAGAAAATGGTTCCATCAGTCGTGAGGAGCTTCGTGAATGGATGATGGAACGTGTAGTACCAATAGCAGATGAAAGTGTAACAGCAAGTAATATACATGCTGTTATTTAATCTTTATTTTTAGATAAAATTTATTACACTAACTTAATTCTAAAACATTCTTCAAAATTTTTAGATGTTGTATTGCAAAGTTCTTCAAAGGATACATTTTTAAGTTGTGCAACAGCTTTTGCCGTGTATGAAACGAATGCTGGTTCATTTGGCTTGCCTCGTTTAGGTACAGGAGCAAGATAAGGGCAATCTGTTTCTACAAGCATGCGATCAAGTGGAACGTAACGACAAGCTGCTTGAACATTTGTGGCATTTTTAAAGGTAACTATTCCTGAGAAAGAAATAAAGAATCCTAGATCAAGAGATTTTCTTGCTAGTTCTACGTCATCGCAAAAACAGTGCATTACGCCACCACAATCGCGGCCACCTTCAGCATAGATCATATCGATACAATCTTGCACAGCACCTCTAGCATGAATTATTAATGGTTTATTTAAATCTTTTGCTATAGCAATTTGACGAGCGAAGCTTATTTTTTGTAACTCTTTTGTTTCAGGTGTACAAATATAATCAAGTCCAGTTTCACCTAAAGCTATTACTCTATCTAGTAATAGGTTAGAGCGCATTTCTTCTTCTGACCAATTTATATTGTCGCTATTAATGTTTTCGGGATGCATTGCACAAGCTGAAAATACTTCTGGAAAAGATTTTGTCATCTCATACATTTTGGGAAAATTTTCAAGATCAACGCCTGCACATAAGAAATGCGATACACCCGCATCGTGAGCTTTACTAATGACTTCTGCTACATCTTTATGTAGATCGGTATAATCAAGGCTGTCTAGATGACAGTGTGAATCAACTAAAAACATTTAAAATATTCCCATAAAAAAACAATGCTATTTTAACGCAAAATTATAAAAATAGTAAATTTTGTGATGAATATCGCTAATATAATATTTCCCTTAAAAACAAAATCTTTTTAAGGGAAAGGTTGTATGATTAAGGGCATTTATTTCAATCGAAGGTAGCAGGTTGATTTTCCTGTGCCTTCACGTGCAAGTTCACCAGACTTTACCAACTTGCGCAAAGAGCCTTCAATGGAACTGATACTAAGAGATGGACACAGCTCTCGAATATCCTGCTTGGTAAATCTTCCGATTTTGTTTTGTGTAGCTTTTCTTACCATGTCTATAGCAGGAAGCTTGGTTTCAATAATGGAAAACCTGTCCTCGAAATCCTTATATGCTGCCAGAATAATTCCTAGTAAATATTTGATGAATGGGATAGTATCTTCCACAACGTAGTAGTAGCTAATGCAATTTTAGATCGAGTATTACATCATTCAAAAGTTGTATCAATTATGGGAAGATCCTATAGAGTTAAAGATTACATAAATTCTACAAATTCAAAATAATATTAGAGGCTAAATTATAAGGAACAAAATAATTAAAACTGTACATTTTAATTTATGATATTTTGTACATTTTTAATTGACACTTTATACCTTCCTTATAAACACTTCTCCATTGAGAATAGTAGTCGATAAACAGACTGTCCTTAGTTACTTGATTTATCATATGGTGTATACACTCACGCTGATGAAGGGTAATAAGGGTATCTAAGTTCTGAAAGTAGGAGCCAATTTTGGCTTGCTCTACCATTGATATAGGAATAGAAAATTCCGTTTGTGATACAAGTTTCCAATCAGCTCGTGGCATTTTCGTACCTGTTGATTGATTTGATATTATATCAAAACGCTCGCTTTGAATAAGCCTATACACAAAATTTTTATCTGCATTTATAGGATTTAAAACCCACCAATCACCAACGGCAATGCCTTTGAAATAGGGATTTAACTAATTGTGAAGATATGGTCGCAATTTGCCATAAAGCACATTATTTTCTGAAAAAATAATCCCAGTCTTTTGACTTTCTTTGCAATGAATGTCCTTGTTAATAACACCCTGTTCTGAAATGATATCTGCATATTCAACATAAGGTAAATCCTCACTTGAAACAGTTGTTGCAGAGTATTAGGTCGCTATTATTTTAGCGGCCTAACTTTTGGCAAAATTCCAAGGCAT
>CAZTNG010000143.1:0-2952 GCA_964615195.1 uncultured Enterobacterales bacterium | reverse complement strand
TTTTAGACACTATTCATTAATTACAAATTATGGTAATTATCAATATTACATTAAATGGTAAACTTAAAATTTTAAATCAGTTAAAAATGATTTTAATTAAAAGTTTAAGATAAAATATTTTGCTAAAATAAAACTTAATTTCAGCGTAAAATTAGAGATTAAGTTATAATTAACATTCACTGAAATAATTCGCACAGCAATAAATTAATAAAGGACTAAAAATAATGTGGTTTAAAAACATTAGATTATTTCGCTTAGACGCAGCGTTCAAGTACACAGCAGATGAACTTGATAAAATGTTAGCAAGTCAACGTTTCGTACCATGCTCAGGTCAAGATCTACAAAGAATGGGCTGGATTAGCGTTCTTGGTCAAGATTCAGAAAGTCTATGTCATAATATTGGTGATGATTGGTTCTTCCGTTGCAGAATTGAAAAGAAAATGCTACCTGCAAGCGTGATCACTGATGAACTCAATGAAAAAGTTGAAGCAATGGAATTGGATCAATGCAGAACACTTAAAAAGAAAGAAAAAAGTGATCTCAAAGAATCTATCATAACAAGTCTTTTACCTAGAGCATTTGCTATTCGCCGTGAAACATGGATTTGGATCAATGCTAAATTAGGCTACGTAATAGTAAATGCAGCTTCCGACAAAGTCGCTGATGATGTTGTAGCCTTACTTCGTAAAAGCTTAAGCACACTACCTGCACAACCTTTTGCATTTAACAAAGAAGTTACCGAATGTCTCACCGAATGGGTGGAAAAAGGCGAAGCTCCAATTGGCATTGAAATTGGTGATGAAACTGAACTTAAATCAGTTGAAGGTGAAGGTGGAATAATTCGTGCTAAAAAACAAGATTTAACAACAGATGAAATCCAAGTACATTTAAAAGCAGGCAAAGTAGTTACAAGTCTTGCACTAACTGTAAATAATGACATTTCATTTATTGTTGATGAAAACTTTAATTTAAAGAGAATTAAACTCTCTGATACACTTATTGATGAAAATGCGGTAGTTGCAGATGATGCTGCAGCACAATTAGATGCCGATTTGGCTCTCATGAGTGGCGAATACACCAAACTAATTCCTATACTAATAGATGCATTTGGTGGAGAAATTGAAGATTAAATTTAAAGGATAATTAATTGAAAAAGCCCGAACTATTGTCACCAGCTGGCACATTAAAGAACCTTAGGTATGCGGCTGCGTATGGAGCAGACGCAATATACGCGGGACAACCACGTTATAGTCTTCGTGTACGAAATAATGAGTTTGATTTAGAAAATTTATCTGTAGCTATTAATGAATTGCATGCTCAAGATAAAAAGCTCTATGTTGTTAGTAACATTCAACCTCATAATATTAAGCTTAAAAATTTCGTAAAAGATTTATCTAAAGTTGTAGATCTAGGTCCTGACGCTTTAATAATGTCAGATCCAGGAATGATTATGCTTGCTAGAGAAAATTTCCCAGAAATGCCAATTCATTTATCAGTGCAAATGAATACAATCAATTATGCATCTGTAAAGTTTTGGGAAAAGATTGGGCTTTCACGAATTATATTATCAAGAGAATTAAGTCTTGATGAAATTACACAAATAAGACAAGAATGTCCTAACATAGAACTAGAAGTTTTTATACATGGTGCTTTGTGTATGGCTTACTCAGGTAGATGTCTCCTAAGTGGCTACTTAACACATAGAGATTCTAATCAGGGAGCATGTACAAATTCATGCAGGTGGAATTATAAAATAAAACCTGCCATTGAAGATGATACAGGAGGTCTTGTAACTCCAGATCTAGGCTCAGAGCAAATTGAACCTCATAGCTTTATGCTAGAAGAACCAAAAAGAATTGGTGAATTAATGCCTTGCGATGAAGATGAACATGGCACTTATATTATGAATTCAAGAGATCTTCGTGCACTAGAACACGTAAAGAAATTATGTGAAATTGGTGTAGACTCACTAAAAATAGAAGGTAGAACAAAATCTTTTTATTACTGTGCTAGAACTGCATCAGTTTATAGAAGAGCTATTGATGCCGTTTGCTCAGGAGCAGAAATAACACCTAATTTATTTGCAGAGCTAGAAAGCTTAGCACACAGAGGTTATACAGACGGATTCTTAGCACGCCATCCAATCGGTGAGTACCAAAATTACGATTATGGATACAGTATTTCAGATCAAAGCCAATTTGTTGGAGAAGTTACAGGGATAAAAAATGGATTATGGGAAATTGCCGTAAGAAATAGATTTGAACTTAATGATCAAATTGAAATACTAACGCCTAAAGGAATTTACCTAATAACACTAGATAACCTTAAAGACAAAAAAGGTAATGATATTTTAGTAGCACCTGGTGATGGGCATATTGTTTACTATAAATGTAATCTGGATCCAAGCTTGTCAGACAAAGCAATTTTTATAAGAAAGTTTAAAAACGGACAAACTACTAGGAATCCTAACCTATAACAACAATACAAATATTTAAAACTACAAAGCAGACTTTTTTACAAGAAGTCTGCTATTAAGTAAGTTTCATAGCTGCCTACTCGGCAGATAATTATAGATACAGGAGTCTTAATAGAACGAAAACTTTCTGAGCTGCCTACTCGGCAGATAATACGTGTAAAGGATTCACCTTGCCTTACGACAATTTCTGAGCTGCCTACTCGGCAGATAATATATCGTCTAACGCATAGTGTATTAGCTTGTGTTTCTGAGCTGCCTACTCGGCAGATAATATATCACTAATATTTACGCTTATTTGTCCACATTTCTGAGCTGCCTACTCGGCAGATAATTAATTCCTGGCAAGCACGAAAAAAAGAGATTTTTTCTGAGCTGCCTACTCGGCAGATAATTATTTAAATTATTATGGCTTTTTAAATTTAAATTTCTGAGCTGCCTACTCGGCAGATAATAGACCTGAAATTTATTTCTCTGAT
>CAZTNG010000142.1:0-3020 GCA_964615195.1 uncultured Enterobacterales bacterium | reverse complement strand
ATTATTTTAATGGATATATCAATGCCTGGTATAGACGGTATAGAATCTACTAAAAGAATTTTACGTTATAATCCTGATGCTAAAGTTATTATGTTAACAGTGCATACAGATGATCCTATTCCGACTCAGGTTATGAAAGTCGGTGCTTATGGTTTTTTAACAAAAGGTGCAGCTCCTGAGGAAATGGTTAAAGCTATTCAAGAAGTATATGCAGGGCGTCGCTACCTAGAACCAAATATTGCACAAATGATGGCTTTAGAAAGATTCCCAGGCAATGGTAAAAAAGATGTCGGCTCCGATGGTAATCCTTTTAAACTATTAGCTGATAGAGAATTACAAATAACCTGTATGATCGTTCAAGGTTTAAAGGTTAGCGAAATAGCTGATAAGCTTGCAATCAGTCCAAAAACAGTAAATAGTTATAGATATAGAGTATTTAAAAAGCTAGCTATTGGTGGTGATGTTGATCTTACTCGTTTAGCTTTGCGTTATGGTTTGGTTGCTAAATAGGATATGTGAGCATGGCTTTTGATTCTGCCGCATTTTTAGCAACAGTTCCTCATAGTAGTGGTGTTTACAGAATGTTTAATTCTGCAAATGTCATTATTTATATTGGAAAAGCTAGAGATTTACGCAAGCGCTTAAGCCAATATTTTTTAAAAGATTTGCCAAATGTAAAAACAATTACTCTTGTTTCAAAAATTGATCATATAGAGTTTACGGTTACTTTTTCAGAAACTGAAGCTTTAATTTTAGAATGTAATTTAATTAAGCAATACCAACCTCGTTACAATATCCTTTTACGAGATGACAAGTCTTATCCTTATATCTTAGTTACTGATGAAAAGCATCCGCGTATTTCTAGTCATAGAGGACCAAAACGTACTAAAGGTGAATATTATGGTCCATATCCAAGTTCTGGAGCTGTTAGAGAAAGTCTTCATCTTTTACAAAAAGTTTTTCCTGTAAGACAATGTGCAGATAACGTTTATAAATCTAGAGCTAGACCTTGTTTATTACATCAGCTTGGCAGATGTTTAGCCCCATGTGTAAAGGGGTACTGCACCGATGAATTTTATAACGAACAAGTAAATTTAGCTAAAATGTTTTTGGAAGGTAAAAATCAACAAGTATTAAATAGCCTTGTAAAAACAATGGAAATATATAGTGAAGATCTAGAATTTGAGAAAGCAGCAAAAATTCGTGATCAACTAGTATCCTTGCGTAAGGTTCAAGAGCAACAAAATGTAAGTGGTGATTTAGATGGTGATATTGATGTTTTAGGTACATCAATAGCCGAAGGTCTTGCTTGTGTTCATGTGTTATTTATTCGTAATGCCAAAATTATTGGTACGCGAAGTTATTTTCCTAAATTGCCAGCTGACAATAGTCAGGAAGAATTAATTCATGCATTTATGTTGCAATTTTATTTAAGTAATAAATCTGAGAGATCAATTCCAGCAGAAATTATTTATGAGTTCGAAAGTTTAGAGGATACAGCTTTAGCAGAAGCAATAAAAGAGGCAAGTGGAAGGTCGGTTCGTATTACTAACCATGTACGTGCAGAAAGAGCTCGTTATTTAAAGCTTGCTGTTGCTAATGCTGTTGCATCATTAAAAGCAAGAGCTAGCCATGAACAAACTTTAATGGAAAGAACTAAGGTTTTTGAGGATCTTATTGGTATTGATATTCTAGAAAGAATGGAATGTTTTGATATTTCTCATACCATGGGTGAATTAACAGTAGCCTCATGTGTAGTGTTTAATAGAGATGGACCTGACTCTAAGGAATATAGGCGTTTTAACATAACTGGTATTACACCTGGTGATGATTTTGCGGCAATGCATCAAGCACTAAATAGGAGATTTAGTAATTTAGAGCAAGGAAAGATTCCTCAAGTTTTATTTATTGATGGTGGTTTGGGTCAGTTGCATGAAGCTGAAAAAATAATTACCGAAAAGTTTAGAGATAATGAAAATTATGTTCCACCAATATTAGTAGGTGTTGCTAAAGGTGAAGGGCGCAAAGCCGGTTTGGAAACATTGATTATGGGGTATACTCATAAGGAATATCATTTAGAATTAGATAATCCTGCTTTGCAATTAGTACTACATATTCGTGATGAATCACATAGGTTTGCAATTACTGGTCATAGAAATCGTAGAGAAAAGGCTAGAACAACATCAAGACTTCAAGATATTCCTGGAATTGGTGATAAGAGACGCCAAGCTCTTTTAAAACATCTTGGTGGTATGCAAGAGGTTTTTGGTGCTAGTGCTCAGGAGTTAAGTAAGGTTCCAGGGATTAGCAAAGAACTTGCACAGACTATTTATGATTTTTTACATGCGTAAAAATCTTTTTAATATCTATTGTTATGAATTTAAATAGCGTCATAATTTAAGTTATTTATTACCACAAAAATCATGTTGTATACGAATGATATAGGGGGCGTTTATGAATATGCCAAACTTTAATATATATTCTACTGTTTTAATAAGTGATACATTTTTTACAGGAGTATCACTATTTGAATTATATATAGATTCTACAATGGATTCCTTGGTTTATAATACCTATTTTAAAGGATAAAACTAATACATTTCCAATATTTATTAATCATAGATATGATGTGAACCATAAAACGGTTTGTAAATGATTGGTTATATTAAAATTATTGTTAATGGATTTAAAAATGGCTAATGCAACTACACTTAATATTTTTAGTAATAAATTAAAAACTGTTGTTAATAATGAAAATACAGAAAGCATTAGATTAAATGTTGGTGATATAGTCGCTAATCACACTTACTTAGTGTTGGACAAATTGTCCACTAGTTCTGGTGAGGCAGATCTATATAAAGTTCAGGATCTGAGAAATAAATCAGAATGTGTTTTAAAGCTATATAGACGTAAGGATGCAGTAAAGGCAGAAATTTTAAATAAATTAGCCGTAATCCATAACCCAAATATTGCTTCATTACTTGATAAAGGAGTGATTCAAGGTTTTCCATACATTGTAA
>CAZTNG010000141.1:0-3028 GCA_964615195.1 uncultured Enterobacterales bacterium | reverse complement strand
GAATTTAGGAATTTATTTATGACAAAGAGTGTAATTATCATTTCATCAAGTCCTAGAAAATTAGGAAACTCAGATCTTTTATGCGATGAATTTGCAAAAGGAGCTGTTGCAAATGGTAATAAAGTTGAAAAATTTTATGTAAAAGACATGAACATTAATTATTGTCATGGCTGTGGTTTTTGCTTTAAAAAAACTGGTCAATGTTCTCAGAAAGATGATATGGATAAAGTAAGAGATAAATTAATAACCGCTGATGTTATTGTCTTAGCTACGCCTGTATATTTTTATACTATGTCAGCGCAATTAAAAACTTTTATTGATCGTTGCTGTCATTTTTATAGATCTCTAGCCAATAAGGATTTTTATTTCATTATGACTGCTGCTGATGAATCAAAAAACGCTATGGATAGAGTTCTAGGAGAGTTTGATGGCTTTTTAGCTTGTCTAGATAAACCAAAGATAAAAGGTTCAGTTATCGGTACAGGTGTATGGGAAAAAGGTGAGGTGATAGAAACTTCTTTTATGAACGAAGCTTTTGAATTAGGTAAGACAGTGTAACACGAATAATCATATTTAATTAAGATTGTAATATTATTTGATGGGGTTTTAATACTTAGTAGAACACCATAATAGAATAAACAAATTAAATTTAAGGACGCTTTAATGAAAAGAACAGATGTTATTATTGTTACAGGTGCCGGACAAATAAGTATGGCAATTGCTAGACGTATAGGATATGGTAAAAAAATAATAATTGGCGATATAAAATATGAAAATGCAGAAAAAATCTCTAGGATTTTGAATAATGCTGGATTTGATGCTGAGCCATTCGAAATGAATATTTCGTCAAGATATTCAATTCTTTCTTTGATTAATAAAGCTTTAGATTATGGCAATATTAAGATGTTGGTTAATGGTGCAGGGGTATCTCCAAGTCAAGCTTCAATTGAATCTATTCTAAAAGTTGATCTTTATGGTGCTGCAGTTTTATTAGAGGAAGTTGGAAACATAATATCGGAAGGAGGGGTAGGAATTACGATTTCTAGTCAATCTGGACATAGAATGCCACAATTGTCAGCAATAGAAGATGAACAATTAGCCACAACACCTACAGAGAAATTGTTGAAATTAGACATCTTACAACCTAAGAATATTCGTGATACTCTTCATGCATACCAAATGGCCAAGAGATGTAATGAAAAGAGAGTTATGTGGGAGTCCGTAAAATGGGGAGAACGAGGAGCTAGAATTAATTCAATTTCTCCTGGAATTATAGTTACACCACTTGCGATGGACGAATTTAATGGACCAAGAGGTGATTTTTATAAAAATATGTTTGCTAAGTGTCCTGCAGGTCGTCCTGGTACAGCTGATGAAGTTGCTAATGTTGCTGAATTGTTAATGAGTGATAAAGCTTCGTTTATTACAGGTTCTGATTTTCTAATAGATGGTGGGGCTACTGCAAGTTTCTTTTATGGTCCATTAAAACCATAAGGGAGATGTATTATATTAAAGTTATTGTTTAAAAAGTTAACTTATAATTATGCTGTTGGTTAAATCTAAGATAAATAATCATCATTAAAAAACGGACATACAAAAGTAGTATTTACTTATGATATGGCCGTTTTTTTGTATGAAATGATAAATTCCTATATAAGAATTTTCACAAATTTATTTAACTACAATGCTTCTTTGCCAAGCAACAGATCCCGTACGTAAATCTGTAACTTTAAGCATGACTGTGGCTGAATTGCCAGATGCTGAAACATTACCTGATAATACGTAATCTATATTTTGAGATTTAGTTATTCTTATCATGTAGGCGTTAGATGCTTGTCTAAGCTGTCCTTTAATACGATTTTCCAATGAACTGTTAATGAGATTAAATCTACCTGATTGTTCAATTTCGCGTTTAAGTACAGTTGTTAGAGACGTACCTGAATAGCATACACCAGAATTAGCAGACATATAATAAACCATGGTTAAGTTTGGTTGTCTTGGTTGGTATGACATAACAGCCTGTTTAGCAAGTTGTCTAACAGCTTCTGCTACATCAGATGAGTGATAACTACAATTTTCATCAAAAACTTCTTCATTAGCTTCAATCTTAGAATTGTCTGCTATTTCTTCGGTTGGAGAATTTTGTATTGTATCATCTGTAGAAGTTGTTTCTTCTGCTATCACAAGTCCTTGATCAACACTTTGCACTGCATCTTCTTTTACTTGAGAAGGTTGCGATGCTTGTTGCTCTTGTCGTTTTTTCTTTTTCGGTTTAGGTTTATTGTTATTTGTACTTTCTTCAATAACAACAGGTTTTACCTCGGGTCCCGTGATCTTTTGCTTTGCAGCGTTTAAAAAAGCGCAACCATTTAAAATTAGTAAGGCAGAGATAATGACACTTATTTTTTTTAGCATTACGCTATACTCCAAATAATAACTAGAAGCCAAGGCCTTTTAGTTGTTCACCACCTAATAGATGCATATGTAGGTGAGGAACTTCTTGACCACCATCTTTGCCACAGTTAATAATAAGTCTGTAGCCATTTTCAGCGATACCTAAATCTTTAGCCATTTTTTTTGCTACAAGCACCATTTTACCAATAAGTAAGGCGTCATTTTCTTCAATGTCATTCACCGTTGCGATTACTTTAGTTGGAACGATAAGAAGATGAATCTTTGCTTTTGGTGCAATATCAGCAAAAACAGTCACATCGTTATCTTGGTAACGTATATCAGAAGGAATATCATGACGAATAATTTTTGAAAAGAGAGTATCCTCAGCCATAGTTTTATCACCTTTTATAACAAAAAATTTGTTCAAATTATACCACGCATTTATTTATTACGAAGAAATGTTGTGAAAAAAACATAATTATTTATATATTTTATGCTACACAAAATTGCACTGAAATTAATTTAATTAAGATATTATTATATGTAAAAGTTGTTTTGCTTAAAATTAAATATATTTCATAAATTAATTGATGATAAAGAATACATTTATGAATAAATTATGTGATTCACAATA
>CAZTNG010000140.1:0-3030 GCA_964615195.1 uncultured Enterobacterales bacterium | reverse complement strand
GTATATCCCATAGATCACCTCATTTTAGTGTCCAGGATTTTGACCGCATCCCCCTCTCTAAAGGAAGTAAATACCCACTTTATTTTTCAAAAGAATAATTTTTTAGAAATATTATGTATCTTATTGAGCTGCCGAGCCTTGGAAACCTTCCTGTCTCCATGATTCGTAAATGAAGATTGCAACGCTGTTTGAAAGATTCATGCATCTTGAACCTGGAACCATTGGTATGCGAACCTTATGTTCTGCGTCTAATGTATTGGTAAATTCATCAGGTAAACCTTTAGTTTCCTTTCCAAATATTAAAACATCTCCATCTTTAAACGAGCATTGATCTGGATATGCGTGTCCTTTCGTTGTACATGCATAAATGTTATGACCTTTAAAGAATTCAAGACATTCTTGTAGATTGTGATGTTTTTTAATATTTACAAATTCATGATAATCAAGGCCTGCACGCATTAATCGCTTGTCATCTAAAACAAAGCTTGCTGGTTCAACAATATGTAATTGGTATCCTGTATTTGCGCATAGACGAATGATGTTTCCAGTATTAGCTGGTATTTCTGGTTGGAATAGTACAATGTTAAGCATGGTCTTTTATTCTAATATTTTTGTTAGTGCTAAAAATGGTGAGCATTTTAACACTCACCAATAAATTTATCTAGCAATTGGTTTTTAAGAACTTTTCAGCATCAAGTGCTGCTTTGCAACCTGTACCTGCAGATGTTATTGCTTGACGATAATTTTCATCAGCACAATCACCTGCTGCAAATACACCTAGTACACTTGTACTAGTTGAATATTGAGGGTGAATACCTGTTACAATTGTTCCATTATTAGTTTCTAGTTGTGTTTTAAATACGTTTGTATTAGGAGTATGGCCAATTGCAATGAATACTCCAGACAGTTCTATATCGAGAATATGTTCATTCTGTGTTAACTTTATACCAGTTACACCTTGCATATCAGTACCTAATATCTCTTTTAATGTTGCATTAAGTACTAACTCAATCGTACCTTTTTTTACTTCATCCATTACTTTTGAAATTACAGCTTTTTCAGCTCTAAATTCTTCACGACGATGTACTAAATACACTTTTTTACAGATATTACTAAGGTAAAGCGCTTCCACAAGAGCTGTATTTCCGCCACCAATTACTGCTACATCTTTGTTACGATAAAAAAAGCCATCGCAAGTGGCACAAGCACTAACACCATTACCACGGAAATGAGTTTCTGATTCTAAATTAAGATACTTAGGATTTGCACCTGTTGCAATTATTACGCTTTCAGCCAAATATTCCTTGCTTGCACCATGCAGAACGAAAGGTCTTTGAGTAAAATCTACTGAGACAATTTCATCGTTTACAATTTTAGTACCAAGTTTTTTAGCGTGATTATTCATTTTTTCCATAAGGTCATAGCCTGAAATAGATTCTTCACCAGGCCAATTTTCAATATCATGTGTTTGAGTAAGTTGTCCTCCAGGTTGTCCGCCCATAATCATTGTAGGGTTTAGGTTTGCTCGCGCGGCATATATAGCAGCTGTTGAACCAGCAGGTCCTGATCCAATGATAATTACTTTTTCAATAGTCATGATATGTATCCTCGTGCTAATTCTCAATTCTTACATTAAGAAATAGTATGATAACTTATTTATTTAAGGCAAATTTTGCCGAAAGAGTTTATGTATACTGTTTGTAATATCTTGCAATGAGATATATAAATAAGGTATCACATGTTTGTAATAAAATAAACTAGCCATAATTTATTCTTTAATATAAGTCGTTAGTAAGTTATCCGCTAAATAATAGCTGTAGACATTTGTAGTTAAATTCATTCTTTGAAAGGCTTTTTTGTTATGTGAAAAATATGATAACTTATATTCTGTTTAAGAATGTTTCTTAATTTTTGGGTGATTGAACAGCTTTTGCATTCCCATGAAAAATTTTGTATTTTGATTTTGTTAAAGATAATAATCTTTTCTAATTGTTACTTATTGACTTCTGATTCAGAGATGTCAATTTATGCTTAAAAAATATTGATATAAACAACATTCTTTTTATCTAAATGATTTGAGATTTATAAATTTAATCAAACATTATTGTTTGATATTTTCTATTACTTAGTAGAGTTTTTTATTTCCAATGTCCATCTTTAGTGAGTTTATTTAAACTAAAGGATTTAGATTTTTCTTACTCAAAAAAGATCTAAATTCCACATGAAAATGAAATTTAGATCCAATATATGTTATTTTAATAGTATTTAATTTATATTAAATTATAAATATTTAATAATTGTTATAATCTACAATATCTAGTTGTAATTTTGGTGATAAATTTTGATATTACTAAAAATAAAATATATCCTATTAAAGAAAGTATGGTAGCTATAAATATTGATAAATATATAGATTTTACCCCGTGAGATTCGATTATTGGTCTGAAAAATCCATGAGACAAATATAAGAAATAAGATGAATTTATCAATATACTATTGAACTTAAATCTATTGTTAATAACGCTTGATTTGGATAAACATGTTAAAATAAATATACATGTTAGAGGATAAATCATATATACAGAGAAATAATTATTTAGTGGTATAACAAATAACGTTATTATTGAACTAAGTGTAATTGTTTTAAGTATTAAATTAACAATTTTATTTTCTAATATTCTTGTAAATAATGTGAATTTTTCTGATTTAATCAGATGATATAAGATTAATCCAGTTCCTAAACCTAGAATACTACGAGGAAAACAACTAGGAATTCCATTTATGTATTGTTGGTGCCAATTTAAGCTATTAGGTGTCTTTTGATAAAATAAGTAGGCCGCCATAAACATAAAAATAATAATAACAATCAAAGTTTGTTCGTCATTTTTGCACGCATTTTTTATAAAACATATAAAAATAGAAGTCCAAAAAAGTGTAGATACATACCACCAACCGCCTGTAATCCCTTGGCCTAAAGAAATACTGTTAGTCATGGTTAATATGTTGGTTATTTTTGATATACTAAAAAAA
>CAZTNG010000139.1:0-3119 GCA_964615195.1 uncultured Enterobacterales bacterium | reverse complement strand
GTGCTAAAAATAAACCATACTCATATTGAGCATCAGGCCTTCCAGCATCAGCTGCTTGTTGAAGCCATCCTATGGATTCCTCTAATGGCATAACCTCTGGGTGATCATGACCCAAGTTATATAATGAATACATTGCATTATCATTACCCTGCTTTTGTGCAACATCTACCCAAATTTCCTTTGCTTTAGCAAAATCATTATCCTGATAAGCTTTTTTACCATCATCATAAGAATTACTAAAACAACCTGTCAAAAAAATAGATGAGAAAAACAACGCACTAGCGATAAAAATCGGCTTCATAAATTTATCCATAGATAACATATTTTATTTAGTCTATTAATTCTCCAAAATAATCAATTTTGCAGAATTATATATATAAGACAATTAGTATTTATTAAATTAACATTGTTTGCATCATAGCAAACAATAATTTTATCCTTTGCTTATTCTAACAAAAAAACACAGGATTGATTAACATTTTTTTTACAATACATATTTAATTCAATCAATAATTACTGTTATGACAAAAAACTGTGTAATTATAATTACTTAAATAGAGTAATTAACACTTTTAAAGACAATAATTGATAACCCACAAAGAAAAAACATCTGTAACTGTATAATTTATTTCATTAATTACAAAAATTAAGTAAACTTATTCATGTTAAATATATCCAATATAATAAATATTCCACAAATACTAAGGTATAACCTCAGAATGCAAAAAAAAATCAATACTGTTATTGTTCATAGCAGAGTTAGTAATGAAAATGTAGCATCAACTCTTCTAGACCTTATTAGCTACCTACAAGAACTTGGTATAACAGTACTATCAGAGGAATACACTGCAGCGAAACTTAATCTAAAAGTTCCTGCCGTAACATTTATGGAAATGTCAGGAAAAGCAGACCTTGTAATAGTTGTCGGCGGAGATGGTTCTATGTTAGGTGCAGCACGTGAAATTGCACTTAGTGGAATACCTGTTCTTGGCATAAATCGTGGACATTTAGGTTTTTTAACTGATTTCAAACCAAGTGATATACGTGCATCGCTAAAAGAATTCTTAGACGGTAATTATTTTACTGAAGAACGTTTTTTACTAGAAACCGAAATTCATAATAATGGTAAAGGAAAAGAAAAATCATTAGCTCTAAATGAAACTGTAATTCATAGTGTAAAAACTGCACATATGATGGATTTTTCGATATACGTCAATGATAATTTTATGTATTCACAAAAAGCTGATGGACTAATAGTTTCTACACCAACAGGTTCTACTGCATATAACTTATCAGCTGGTGGACCTATAATAGAACCATCATTGAATGTTGTATCACTTGTACCTATGTTCCCCCAATCAATGAATTGCAGACCATTTTTAGTAAGAGCTGATAGCAAAATTAAAATTTCTTTCCATAGTTGTAGATCTCCTGAAGCAATATTAGTTAATTGTGATGGTCAAGTTAATATGGAAGCAACCGAATGTAGTGAAATAATTATCACTAAAAGCCCAAAAATTCTAACTGTATGCCACCCTCATAGCTATGACTATTTTGAGGTTTTACGCTCTAAACTCGGTTTTGCGACAAAAATTGTCAACTAACTTACATTGCAATCTACATTGTAATTTTTTAGAAGAATATTACACGAATACTAACTCATATTAGCCAACTAAACTAGGCTAATATGAATTAAAAAAGCTAATTACCCTAACAAGTCCCAAAAAATCAAACCCATTTTAAAAATATGAATATCAATTTCTAATAGAATTTCGGCCATTTTTTACATCTAAAAAAAACTTTTTTCGCGCATAATCAGGATCATTTTTATTTAATTCATTTGGGGTATTTTGTGCTTTATTTTGATTATTAACCTCATTTAACCAATAATCTTTAAGATTGCATTCATTAGCAAGAAAACTTTCATAATTGACTATTCGCTGTCTTTTTTTATTGATAAAAATCTCATTTATTTTAAATTTACTATCACTGTAATAAAAGTCTAGTTTTACAGGAATATTAGTATTATGTAGCAATCCTGTTACCTCAAAAGATCCTCTAAACTTAGATGTTCCCCAAAAATAGTATGAAAACACACTAAAATTTGAAGGACCACAAACATTCCTAGGAGAACACTTATATGCAGGTTCATAAAATTTAATATTTGAGGTGGTTTTAGCATTATCTACATTGCTTGTGATGAAATCATGCATAGAAACATGTTCCTTTCCACAATTCATAATAACACCATCTTTAGCGATTCTATTTTCTCCATAATTAAAATGGAATGCTAACTTATATAAAAAGAAAAACAATATTGGTGCCACTATAAATATAGCTACTGCCCACAATGAGTATTTATAATTCTTATTCATGTTTTAGGTTCTCTGGTTAGCTATATTTAATGATCTAAAAAATTTGTAGTAATCTAAAATAGATTGATAAATCAAGCATCATATCAGAAACAGCATCACTAATAAAAAGTTAAATATTATCCATATGTATCATCAAGTCATTATTTTAGTGATACAAAAATGCATATTTTACATAAAAATTTCCAAAAGTGCTTATCATTAATTTGGAGACATAATCACAAACAATTCTTTAACCAACAAACATATTTTAAAATCATATACTCTCAAATTTTATTCAATTTCACAATGAACTTGTTATAAGTAGAATTTATTTTTATCACTTTATAATGTTATTAAAATTCATTTCTATGCAGGTTAATTTAAAAAAGAAGTTCATTTTTATGGACTATTAAATTTTAAATTCTGGCAAAAATAATCAAGTAAATATATAAGCAAAATAGCTCATCATTACAAAGCTAATAATGAGTGCAATTTCCACAAACAGATACACAAAAAGAATAACACTATAGTTAGCCACTCATAAGTAAATGATTAATTAAAATAATGATAAATTATCTATAATTTAAATTACATTAATATAGATTAATAAATTATACAACAATACTCTATTCATAGATAATATTTTATTCATAATTAAATATACATTTACATAAATATAAAATAACATGAAAACTCGTTATTAATTACCATTATTTTTATTAATTATCTACATAATTGAATTAATCATATTTAATCAAAAATAAA
>CAZTNG010000138.1:0-3186 GCA_964615195.1 uncultured Enterobacterales bacterium | reverse complement strand
ACCCAATCATATTTAAAAAAATTAATTAATTATTACAAAAAATATCAAAATAAATTAGATAATAAAGAAAAAATTAACAAGGATTTTTATGATGAGTATAAAAAATGTTATTGTAGGTTTGCTCAAAATTATTTGGGTTTTGTAGAGGAAATTTTGCATAATTCTAAAAAGATATCTTCTTTGCCTAGTTTTTATATTCAGTATTTAAAATTTTTAAATAAAGAAAATGTGGATATTGATGATTTTGTAAACCATGTTTCTGATTATATTACTATAATTATTTCAAATTATTATCGTGAGCATTCATTTTATTTAGATGATGAATTAAGAGCAATAATGAAAGACAATATTTGTAAAACAATTTATGGTTATGGAGTTTAATATGAATAAATATTGTGTCATTAATCATGTAAAAGTAGAAATGTGTAATGCTAAATCTGGAGATATTTTGTATGGTTTTCCATCTGTATCTGCTTTTTTAGGATCTATTCATAATATTGAGAGAAAAATTAGAAGTTCCTTAGAAATAGATTTTTTTAAATTTGATGGGATAGCTATAGTTTCTCATTCTTGTTCTTGTCTTGCTGATAGCGATAGAAATTTTGGTGATCTTAGTTTTCATCAGCCAAGATTTCCTTTAGATAGTGGGGGTAATTCTCAACCATTTGCAAATGAAGTTTATGCAAATATGGATTGTTCAGTTATAGTTGATGTTCATTTCGATAATGATAAATTTAATGATTATATTGGTTCAAGTTTATCTGAAGAAAAATTTTTTGATTCTCTCTCTTTGAAAATTTTTGATTTACTAAAGATTAATAAATTTTGTTCGGGAAATGTAGTTGATGTCAAAAATGTTTGTTTTTGTAAACATGATGAAGATTCTTTCTCTAATATTATTAGATCACTTACGCCTGGATATGTATTAAAAAATAGAAGTGAGATTCTTAATGATTGTCCAGATGGTGAAGACTTACTTCAGTTTATTTTTTCATTAACAAGAAAATCCTACCAATGGAATGAAAATGATGACAAGTGGAATTTTATTCAACATTATGATGGAGAATTTTTAGTACCTATAGAGATAGGATATGTTCAAATTCAAAGTAATGAAAATGTTGAGTGTACTAAATTGAGAAATCAATTTAGTGAACATTTTATAGTTGAAAGTTTGTACTCAATTGGAGAGTGGTTAAAACCTTATAAAATTGATGATTTTGAAAGTGTTTGTTGGAAATATGTAGATAAAAATCCCGTATTTTTATTTGCAGAAAATTTAAATTATGATGACGTTGATTAAATATAAAAGGATCTTTTATGAAAAAAAATAATGCTGAGAAGTTAAAAATGGCTTCTGTTTTGTCTTTCGAAAGAAAGATTTGTTCTTCTGATGGTTTATTGTTTTCTGGTTCTTGGAAGAATGTTAATTCAGTTGATTGTTTGTGGAAAAAAATACCAATTTTGCAAAAATCTGTTCGTGGAACTATCTCAAATCGCATAAAAAAAGATAAGGATTTGGATGCTGAAGTTATTAAATCTAATCCTCAAACCATTGATTTTGCATCATTAAATTTTGATGAGGATACTGTAAAATTAAGTTATAGCATTAAATTTATTGGTGGTCTAAAAGATGTATCAAGCTGTAACAATCAAGATTGTTTGCAAAGCATAAATGAAAAAATTATTAGTTTTGAAAAAAATGTAGGTTATTCTGATTTAGCCAAAAGATATGCTTATCAAATATTAGCAGCAAGGCCACTATGGAGAAATAGAGTCGGTTCTGAATGTGTGAAGACTTTTGTTAAAATAAACAATAAGAATATATCTATTGAAGTTGATTCTATTTGTTTGTCTTTAAATGATTTTGATCTGTCAAATAAAGATGTTGTTCTACTTGCAAACTATATTGAAGAAGGATTAATGGGTAATTCTTTTATTGAAATTGAAGTCGATTCATACTCGCGTCTTGGAAATGGTCAAGAGGTTTTCCCTTCTCAAGAAATGGTTCTTGAGAATTCTTCAAAAAGTAAGTATTTATATGGTGTTAATAATTTTGCAGCTTTGCATAGCCAAAAAATATCTAATGCTATAAGAACAATTGATACATGGTATGCAGATGATCCTGATGTTTATTTTGGTCCTATTCCAGTGGAAGTATATGGTAGTGTCACAACTATGGGGGTCGCTTACAGAAAAGGTAAATCTTCTTTTTACGATTTGTTTGATTCATGGATAATCGACGATAAAGAATTGACCACTGATGAACAAAAGTATGTTATTGCTGTTCTATTAAGAGGTGGTGTATTTGGTAAAAAGGATAAGTAATATGCTTGAGTCTTATGTTGAAATCACAATAAAGCCTAGTATTGAATTTACACAAAATGAGATTTTATCAGCTTTGTTTTTAAAATTACATATTGCTATAAGTAACACTGCAAATGGGCAAATTGGTATTAGTTTTCCCGATTATTCCTTAAAGAAAAAGTTTTTGGGATTTAGAATACGAGTTTTTTCTTCTAGTAAAAATATGTCTTTATTACAAAAAAGTAATTGGTTTTTTTCATTGCGTGATTATTTAGATGTTACAAATATTTTGGATATTCCACTAGGTTGTAATTGGAGTGTTTTCAAAAGAGTGCAAGTAAATAGTTTTGAAAAACAAAGAAAAAGAATGGTAAGAAGAAAAGGTATAGCCTATGAGGAAACACTTAAAGTTATACCTTTAAATTTATATAAAAATGTGGAATTCCCATTTATAAATGTAAAAAGCTTATCAACACATTCTGTAGCAAAAATTTTCATAAAAAAGGATGATGTTGTGATTGCAGATATAAGTAGTGTTGGATATTCATCATATGGGTTAAGTTCTTCTTGTCCCGTACCAAATTTTTAGGTTGAAAATAAACCTTATTATTTCTAATGCTTTATTATAGGTATAAAAAAAATAGGGTTTTTGGAGTATTCTTCAAAAGAGATCTTTAAAAATATATATTTGTCGTTTATAATAACCATTATCTGCCGAGTAGGCAGCTCAGAAAAATCTATGAATACACGGCTAGCGATGCTCAACATTATCTGCCGAGTAGGCAGCTCAGAAAATCGTACCAAGTGACACAGCGCGCGTCAAAGGATTATCTGCCGAGTAGGCAGCTCAGAAAGTTATAAACAGGAATCGATTCATTAACT
>CAZTNG010000137.1:0-3268 GCA_964615195.1 uncultured Enterobacterales bacterium | reverse complement strand
GCAATCTAAGGCGGCAAAGCCGCCTCAATCTGCCAAGCCGTATAGGCTTGGCAAAGTGATACTTGCATTAACTAAAATAATATAAATTTATCAAAAAACTACATTTTGAGTATAACACATACTTAAAGAACGCCTAAACCGAATGGTATCTAGTATAGAGGTTATTTTGTTAGTGGAAAATTTGAGTAAAGATTAATAGCCTATCGTTTTAGAATATAGTCTTTATCAAAAATTATTATCCTTACAATTATTTACAATCTAGTAAAATTTTAAGGATATTTATGAAGCAAATAATAACATTAAAAATCTATGCTCAGGATACAGAAATACTTTATAAGAGGTTTGCAAAAAACATTTTATGGAGATTTTATTTAGGGGTAGATAGTCATTCAACAATGTTTTTAGATGAAAGAATAGCAATTATACTTTCCATAATAAAACGTGCTAAATCTATAATTGATAAAGAAAATTATCAAGAAAAGCTGGCAACTTTTGATCCAGGAAAACCTAAGGAAAGAATTATAAGGGTAGGGCATCCAAATCAGATAAATGTGCTTATCTATTTTGAAATATATGATAAAGCTTTATTTTTATTGGAGTTTATTTGGATTAATGCTTTGTTGTCTACTGATAGGTATACAGGCTTAAAAAGAAAAATGCATAACACATTTGTAGATACTTGTTCTAAACTCTTAGCAATGACTAAAAAATAAGAATTTAATTAGTTAGAATAACATAAAAAGAACCCCAGCAGATTTGTTCAATTTACTGGGGTTATCTCATAATAACGGGTTTTTACATAATTAATTAAACTTGATAAAAAGCTCTAGCTTAATTATTTTTGTGTTTCATCATGTTCCTCTGTTGAAATTTGCATCATCTTTTGATGAATAAAATTCGATTTTTCAAGTATTTGTTCAATATTAGAATTGCATTCTTCTAATGTTTGAGTGAGTTGATCTTGGGCATTTGTAACCTCATTTATGTTCTGCTCTGCAGAAGAAATAGCTAGGGATTGATTGTTAGCTAACTCTGTAATATTGTTGGCTTGATTACATATGCAATTTACTTGATCTGAAATTTCATTAATAAAAATTGCTGCATCATCAGTATTTCCTATAGAAATTTGACAATCATTGGAGCTTTTATCAACAAGTACAATAGTATTTTTAGTGTTTTCTACTAATGAGTCAATTGTTGATTGAATTTTTTCAGTGGATTCTCTAGTCTTAATTGCTAAATTTCTAACTTCATCTGCAACTACAGCAAAGCCGCGTCCATGTTCACCTGCACGTGCAGATTCAATAGCAGCATTTAAAGCTAATAAATTAGTTTGATCGGCAATTGTTCTAATTGTTGCACTTAGATTTGAAATATCATTAGTATATTCTGATACCTTGTAAACAGAGTCTTTAGTGTTTTGAATTGTGTCAGAAAGTTGCTTTATCGCATCATGAGCAATATTAACGAGTTTTTGGCCATCCTTAGAAGTTGATACAATGCCAGTTAATGAATTAACTGTAGAATTTGTCTGTTCAATAATTTCTTTTGCGGAATCTGTTATGGTACTGAAGGTACCAATCATTCCTTGAATTGTATCCTTTTGATTATCAATACTCTTACTGATTAAATTATTATTGGTTGATGAAGTTTTAGCAGTATGACTTATGTAGTCTGATATTTCATCTATTGATGAATTTTGTGTTGCTAAGAACTTGTTGAAGTTTTCACTTAATTGCTGAATTTCATCTCCTGTTTGAATGTTAATTTTAGCGTTATTATTTGCTTTTCCTTCTGCTAAATTTTTAAGGAAATTGGACACGCTGTTAATTGGGGTAATAACATTATTTTTGATGTATTTACTAACTATTAAACAAGAAGTTATTGCTATAGCTAGCATTAGTAATATTTCGAGTGTAAGAGAGTAGTATAGGCTTGAGTAGAAATCAGATTTTTTTACAAAAATCATGAGCTTCCATGGCATATTATCTATTTGCTGAGAGTAGGCGAGCATGGTATCTCCATTATTAAGGTCTACTTCAGTTAGTTTATTATTTTGGGTTATATTGGTAATCAAAGATTTTGATAGGCTGTTATCAATAGTTGTTAAAGGTTGTCCAACTTTAGTTTCATCTTTAAATGCTAATATATTGTTATCATCACCATATACAAGTACTGCAAAACCAGATGCAGGTAGTTTCATGTTTTCTACTGTTTTAGATATGCTATCTGTGTAAATATCACCAGCACCAACACCTTCTTTTGCTGCTGCAGAAATTGTAATGACCATTCGTTTAGTAAGACTATCAATGTAAGGCTCAGAAATGGTAATAGCACCTTTATTTGCTATACTATCCTTATACCAGTCGCGTGTGCGAGGATCATAACCTTCTTTAAGGAAGTCTTCTACTGATTCAAGTATAGAGTACATTTTTCCATCATCTGAAGCAAAGTACACATCTAAAAAGTCTGAAGTCTTTGAAACAGTTCCTGCAATAGGTATATCTTTCAAACTTTTTATTTCAAGAATTTCATGTTCAGTAAGAGAACTATAGCCTAAAATAACTTTCGACTGATTATCAATCCAATTACTGATATATTTACTATTACTATTTGAAAGAGCACTAATTGATTTTAAACTTGTGTTTTTAATAGTTGATACTGTAGTGGAAATTAAGCAGATAGTTGCAATGACCATCATTAGAATCATTGGCATAAGTAATGCCATGTAAATCTTTTTACGCAACGTTGTTTTCATATAAGACCCTGTTTGTATTTTTATATTAATTAAACATTAAAAATTTACAAAATCTCTTGGTATTAGAATTTTTATCTAAAAAGAGATTAATAAACAATTTTTGTTATGCTTGTTATTATTGATTAAGTTAGTAATGATGTTTGTGATCAAGACACTATATATTTAAATCAAATTTTATAAAAAACTATAAAACATTAAAATATTGATATAGGTCTCTTTTTTTGTGTGGAATAATTCTTGTTTTGAGTATATAAATGTTGTTTTACAATATGTTTAGTTAGTAATTTTAATTGGTTATCTATAGATCTTTTCTACAATTATTTTAAAGAATAATTTTCATTAAATTAAATACATTTTGGATGTTGATGTTGGTATAAAATCTTTAAAAATTAACTGTGTTAAGAACTTTATTCTCAATATACTTATGTTTAGGATTTGTGAATTTTAAAAACACCGAGACCAAACGCGAATGTGTGTAAACCCATTTTATCACCATAGATAACACTCGTT
>CAZTNG010000136.1:0-3295 GCA_964615195.1 uncultured Enterobacterales bacterium | reverse complement strand
GAGCACAACACTTTTAATGTTGGGGTCTTGGGTTCGAGCCCCAAGCGGATCACTTAGAAAAAGGAGTTCAAATGAACTCCTTTTTTATTCTACATCAAACGGCTTCTAATAATCAATTAGTTAAGTTCTTTTCTGAGCAAAAACAGGATCAGCGGATATTTTAGGTTGTTTTCATTATCTTGATAAATTCGGATCAACGTAAAAAGTTGAGGGATTCCTTTTTTATGCATATAACATACTAATTCTGTATAGAAAGAATGCTTTATCTTTAACTCCCCTGAATTGTGCTCTAAATTGTTTGATTTTAGCATTAAAAGATTCGCTGGCCGCATTGGTTGCACGATTTCTAAAGAAAGCAACGAGAAGTGGCCATCACCAATCAGCAAGCTTTATTCAGTAGAGGACAAAAAAGAAAGGTAGGGAAAAGAGATGATCTTGATAAATCTTCTTTTCCCTACCTTTTACTAGGATGTAGCTTGGTTTGATATATTGAGAAGCTTATGCCTGCAATAGGTACTTCTAATATTCCGCTTGGCTACTTGTTTAACGTTCCTGTTTAGTCGTTCGATTCAGCAACATTGCATCTACTTCCATTTTACTAAAATAAAGATGCTTTGCATTCCGATAAAAAGGCAGTTGTTTGCGTTGGCAACGTTTTCTTACAGCAGCAACAGAAAGACCAAGATACTTCGCTACCTGTTCTACGTTCATTACAATGTCGGCATGTTGTGAGATTCTATGTGCAACCTCATCTACGAGTTTGATATATGTTTCTTTTTTCATGTGGTATGTTTGCGTTATTACTACTGCTCTCGTGGTGGCGCCAACCATGAGAGTACGACGCAAATGTACAGGAGGATACAAGAATGGAAATAATAAAGCAATTATTAGGGCTTAATATTTAACGGTATTTTAGAAGAAAGAAGGATTCATACTGAGAAATCATACTCGGGGAGGAATTGTTAAGTTTGTTCTTGATTTAATCAAACAAGCAAGTTTGAAAAATTTCCAACAAAAGTTAGTAACTTGCAATTTTAAAAGGTAAGTTGAATTTTAATACAATACTATGATGACCGAAGATTTAAAAGTAAGGTTCTTAAGACTAGCTATAATAGAGCAAAAAAAATACGATGAGATAGGCGAAATTCTAAAGATTACTAAGAAAGATATCTCAAGATACTGGGAAGACTTGAAAGAAGAAAGAGAGCATCTCTCTAACATCAGAAAAATTTGGAAAGTCAAATACAATAATCCTGAAACAACAGAAACCTTTTGGGACTTTAAAAAGTGGTATGACTCAGTGGAAAGAAAGTGCTACTACTGTGGTATTACAGAAACTGAGATAGAGCAGTTATGGAAAAAAGAACAAACAAAAAACAAAGCATTAACAGAACGAAATCGTGGAAAGAAATTAGAGATAGAAAGATTATCACCTAAGGAACCTTATCATAAAATAGACAACCTTGTTTTGTCATGCTATTGGTGTAATAATGCAAAAACAGATACTTTTACAGCAGAAGAATTCAAGGAGATCGGAGAAACAATTGGAAAAATCTGGAAAAAGAGATTAACAGAATAGTCACTAAAATAAATAGTTTCATTGTATGAAGCAATTACTAAAAGCAAACCTAATAACAATAATCGTTATTTCGCTATTCTCATGTAGCCCAAAGCCCAAAATTGAAGGGAGTTTTATTAAAGTTAAAGAGAATGAACGAGGAACTAATTGGAATGTCTTTAATAAGGGATTAGTGAAGGAGTTAGATTTTGGTGAGAAAATCTGCCGTTTTTCTTATTTTGGTATTACAATGAGTGGGGAGTACACTATTGACAATAATTATATTTATGTAAATGTAGGTGGTGAATTAGGCACATTATCCATGGAAATAATAGATAACCAAACATTAGAAGGAGAAGGGTGGGCTTCTGGAACTTTTAAGAAGAAGAAGTAGTGCTCACACTATAATCGATTAGCTTTCTACAAATAACTAAACTAGTTATATGATTTACGATAAAGATACCAATATTGTTCACCTATCTCCTTGGTTAGAAGATTGCTTCCCAATATTTTATAAACGATTTACGTCTTTATTAGGCGAACATGTTATTTCATATAAAATACTACCCCATACAAATGACTTATGGTGTCGAGACTATATGCCAATTCAGATTGAAGAAAATACTTTTGTTCAGTATCAATACATGCCTGATTACTTATTAAGAAAGGAATCCAATGTGAAATATTTAACTGATTCGCGTAAAGTTTGTGAAGCTCTAGGGTATAAGTGTAAAAGAACGAATATTGTATTAGATGGTGGGAATATAGTAAAGGTGGGTAATTGTGTGATCATGACTGAAAAGGTGTTTTGTGAAAACCCCAATTATAAACGAGATGAATTAATTTCTGAGCTTGAAGAATTATTGAAATTAGAAATAGTACTGATTCCTTGGGATAAAAAAGAAATATATGGGCATAGCGATGGTATCATAAAAGGTGTGAATAATGACACTATTCTTATGACCAACTACTATGACTATGATAAAATAATAGCTAATGCGATTGAACACAGATTGCAGAAGAAATTTACAGTACTAAAGCTACAGTATAATGTGACAAAGCCAGATAAAAGAAATTGGTGTTATATAAATTATTTGGAAGTAGGTAACACTATTATATTGCCTGCGCTTGGAATAGAAGAAGACATTCTAGCCTTTAATCAAATAAAAGCAATATTCCCTATGAAAAAGGTTCTACAAATCTTAGCTCCAGAGATAATCGCTAAAGGTGGTGCTTTAAATTGTATTACCTGGAATTGCAAGATTAATTTAGAGTCATAAAATGAATAAAACAACAAACTTTACTATCTTTGTACCCTGAATCCCCAATAGGGTATTCACCAGAGATAAATAACATGTGTTACCAAACTGTGTTACCAACTCAAAACGAGCTTTCACTAAGAGTAAGAAACTACTTGATAGTAAATGATAACGCAGGTATAAGCCTTCAATGAATGGGCTAAAAACAGATACCAGGCGGATCACAAAAAATGGAGTTACAGTAATGTAACTCCATTTTTTGTTTTGCTACAGACTATTATGGGCTCATACCGAAATTCTGATGGATTGAAGATTTAAGCATAAATTTTGGATAATCTGAATAAGAAGAAAGAAATATCTCTCACTCCTCTGAGTTGCGCTATAAATTGTTTGATTTTAGTATTAAAAGATTCGCTGGCCGCAAAAGTAATCTCACGCACCTGAAAACGTCTTTTTCGCGATAGTTTTAGTAGCACAT
>CAZTNG010000135.1:0-3300 GCA_964615195.1 uncultured Enterobacterales bacterium | reverse complement strand
AATAACATAAAAACAATGCTTCACTTTTATTAAACGCGCAACTCCATAAACAATATATATTTCCTGCCACAGAATTTAAGCAATATAAAAATTTTGTGTTACAGTCTATATTTTAAGATAATTCATATTGAAAACTTAACCTAAAATACTTAATAATATTAAACAAAGAATACGCTAAAGTTTTTTCTATAAATTATATCATTTTGATAAATTTAATTTAGTAAAGGAATGGTGGGTATGAGTATTTATAATTTACCCAATAATTTTATACAAGTTATTCAACATAATAATGAAACAAGTATTAAGGGCTTATCCGTTGGAGCCATAGGTTTACCTGAAATTATTGAAAGAAATTGCTTTTATGCAGATAAAACTAAATTGATTAGTCTTTTAGAAAAGTCAAATGCATGTAATCATGTAATTCATCGGCCTAAAGGAACTGGTAAATCAACAACCCTATCAATGCTTAGAGCATTTTATGATGTTGCATACTCTCAAGTATATAGTAATATATTTGAAGAACTCGAAATAAGTACCCAAGACATTCCTACTAGAAACTCCTTCTGTATATTGGATTTCGATTTAGGATTTTCTGCCAGAAGTTCAGATCTAAAAGATGAAATTATTTATGGTATAAACTTATTTTGTGCAAAATATCATTTGCAATTTAGTTTTGATGAAAATGCAAAAATAACCCGTATCCTAGCCGACTTTTTTAATTGCTACCTGCGTTCAGAACGTAGTGAACCAATTTACGTACTTATCGATAACTACAATGATTTTAATGTCGAAGATCCTTTAAAAATCAAAGATAGCAAAACAAAATCAATAATTAGATACTGTGACTTTTTTGGAGCTCTAGAAAAGGCAGAACAACACGGTATTGTATCAAGAATATTTATGACAGGTGTTATGCCAATTGATCATAATATTGATGCTCAGAATATTTCTTTTTCCACGTTAGATTTAACTTTTGATAAAGATTACAGCACTAGTGTAGGCTTTACTGAAAAAGATGTTAATAATCTAGTTAAAGCAACACTTTTACCAACAGAACAATTGTCATATGACCAATTAACAGATAATCTTTGTAATCAACTAGATGGTTATTGCTTTTCTCCTAAAAATAAAGGTGTTAGCACCATTATTAATACTAGAACATGCTTACAATATTTGTCATACTTGAAGTCCCCTGTAACTACACCTATTGCAAATGTTCATAATCATACACATTATCATTGTCTAAAAAAGATATATGAAAGTTATCCAGATATTATTAATTCAATAAATAGTGAACTCACAAATAATGGATCATTTAGCCTTTATTTGACGTTTTGTGCATCTGCAGAAAATGTTACCGAAAAAGTGGTAACTCTTCTATTTTTTACAGGTATTCTAACTATAAAGGAAACAATGACCGCTCCTAATGGAGAACCACTAACTTCGTTTAGGCTAACTAATGTCTATACTACTGAAATTTGGAATGAACTTATAAAGGAAACTCAATCATTAAATTCTGAAATTAATTAAGTTATCTAACAATGTTATAACAAAAAGCTTGCTTATTAAATGCAAGCTTTTTGCTTTATCAATACTTAATAGTCTGAAATCTCTTCTTGAGTATTCTCATTTAAATTTACATCATTTTGAGACTCATCAGGATTTGTATTAACATCTTCATATTGGGATTGTTCATCATTATTAACATCATTTAAATTCACATTAGAATCCGATAAAATGTTGACAATATCATTATTATCATCAACCTCTACTGGAGGTAATGCTTTTTGAGCAACGTAACCACACCACTTTTGTACTCCCAAAGAACATGCTTTTTTATAGTAGGTATTAGCATTTAGATAATCATTATTTTCCTCAAAACTTAAAGCATAATTTGCACAAGCATCCCCATACTCATTGTCACAAGCTAATAAAAATAAATCATTTGCAAGCTTTAAGTTCGCTTCAACACCTAATCCCCATCTATATATAAAACCCTGATTGTTACAAGCAAAATAGTCATTTGCACTACATGCCATACTACTCAATTTCAAGGCGCTAGATAAATTAATTTCCGTTCCAATGCCTTTTAATTGCATAAAACCTAATTTACCACATCCAATCGCATAATTATTATCACAAGCTTGATGATAATACTTTACCGCCAACTCATCATTTACATTTAAGCCAATACCGTTTTGATATAAATAACCTAGTTGACTACATGCTTCAGCATGATTAGCGCTACAACTTAGCTCAAATAATTCCTTAGCACGCCTTGCATTTTTAGCAACTAATTGTCCATTAACATAGAGGATTCCTAAGGCAGTACAGCTTTTAGGATTGTTGTTATCACAAGCCTTTCTATAATATTGAACAGCTTTACGATTATCATCTCTGCTAGAGCCTTTCGCGTAAATAATACCTAACTTATAACAAGCTTCGTAATTGTTTCTCGCACAACTATCATCATAGTACTTTGCTGCCATTGCATAGTTTCTTTGTACACCTTCACCGTTAAAATACTGTTCACCTAAGCCGAAGCTATCAGCTTGCTTTGGATTACAACCCATTACAAATAGAGGCATCACACAACATATAAATACTTTCGATGTTGCAACCGATATTTTAAGCAGGTTAAGCATTATATAAAGGATCCTAAAACTAAAAATTTGAGAGATTACATAAACATGCAATATAATAACAACAGTATAACAATTGCTTAATTTACATGCTATTTTCAAAATAACATTGTTGTAACCATGTTATATTTATCACAATAAAAATATGTTTTTTTACAAAAACTAGTATTAAGTCTAAATTATTTTGCAAAATAATCAGTAGTTTATTATATTCTTGAAACATTACTTCATTATTTATAGGACCAATGCATGAACTATGCTAGTTTTATTCTCGGAATGTAGAGTTTAGAAAAAATTTTGCACTTTTTATGCGATATTGGCTATGTAATTATTTTTAATAAATACATCCATGATAGAGTTATTGATTTAGCCTTGCATGTTTTCTTTACAAGTATATTTTTACTAGATAATTTTTCTGCGTTCATTTTTAGTTTAGCATTATCAATTATTTAAACTATACAGCCTATTGTTTAAATTTTCCCAAACACCCTCAATAATTTATTATTATGCCAACTCTTGTTTTTGTTAGCACTATAACTACATAAACCTTGCCTTATATAGTATAATTTAACCACAGAACAATTTTAATTTGTTGTTAAAGGAACTGTCTTATGGCTATTAATACTAGATATATCAATCAAGATAATGCAAGTTTTCT
>CAZTNG010000134.1:0-3349 GCA_964615195.1 uncultured Enterobacterales bacterium | reverse complement strand
AAAAAGCCACACGTTAATTTTACAAATCTATACGCTAGTTGCTGATACGCTTACAATATTATTCTTCACCAATATTTGTACCCCAACCATCATACAAAATACCATAAGTATTGCATAAAGGAACAATTTGCTTAATATCTGACATTATCTCATCAAGAACAAGCTTATGAACAGAAACAGCAGAGAACGTGAAAATTACTTCATCATCTTCTTTATCTTCTTCAGGCTCATTAATGTCAATTTTTTCACCCATTAAATCAAATAAAGAAACTGCAAACTTCTCAAGCTTTTCAAAATCATTTGTTGCAAATAAATGCTCAATTTCATACTCATCATCTGGAGTAAAGCCATCAGCTAAAATATCCTCAATAATTTCTCTTGATTCTTGCTCAATTGCTTCAAGATCATTATATGCTTCAATATCTTTTACGTCAGATACTCGACAATCATCAACGAGATCCTCGTCTAACTGGTCTACTTCATTATTATTCATTGGAAACCCTTATTAGTTTAGAAAGTTCTGCTTCATTTAAAAGAATGTCTTCATTCTTATTAATTTTAATTTTTGCATTTACAATGTCTTCGGCAATTTTCTTAGCTTCTTCAACAGAATGATATTCACAACTACCACATTGGTAAATGTTTGCTTCAGGAATTGATATTTTATCGTTAATAGACTTTATTATATCCTTACATGAATCATACCAAGCGTCAACGATCTGAAGCTCTGATGGTTCACCTATTAATGACATGTAAAAACCTGTTCTACATCCCATAGGAGATATATCTATAATTTCTATCGCATCACTATTTAAATGATCACGCATAAAACCTGCAAATAAGTGTTCAAAGGTATGCATACCTTTAGGTGGTAACATTTGCACATTTGGCTTACAAAATCTTAAATCATAAACGCTAATGTGATCTCCTAATGGAGTAACCATTGATTTTGCAAGTCTAACAGCAGGTGCTTGCATAATTGTATGGTTAACTTTAAAGCTGTCAAGTAAAGGCATAATGCTCCTTATAATTTACAATTTCTCAGTTGTGATGCATAATTACGTGAATTCTTTTCTACGTTTTTGGCAATATTTCTTAATTTACTATTTTTCAAATATAATTTTTTCTTATATCCACCCCAACCATCATGATAATTAATGTATTGTAGATACGCATTAGTAAGTGGAATTTTGTTAATTTTCTGCGTTTTTAGCATATACCAACTGACAAAATCCAAGGCATCTGAAAAATTATCCCTCGAGGTAAAAAAGCCACCTTCTTCTGACAAATATTCATTCCATACAGGATCTTGCGCTTGTGGATAACCATAGGCAGAACTACCTCTACCATATGGGATAAACAAAAACCATCGCATAGGAGGCTTTGCATCCTCAACATATGCAGATTCTTGATAAATAAAAGCCATAACAATATTTATTGGCACACCTCTTCTTTTGTGCACTTCCATGGCATCTTCATACCAATTTGGTTTTTCCTTAAAAATTTCGCACAAATTCTTAGGTTGTTTTGGGGCAGAAACGCTACAAGCAGTTAAGAAATTGACAGTTCCCAATAAAAAAATGATTAATAAAATGTTTTTTAACATGTATAAAAAAGCTCTTCTCAATAAAGACTACATTTACACAGCATCATCATTTTCTTCACCAGTTCGAATTCGAATTACTCTATCAACATTAGAAATAAATATTTTTCCATCGCCAATTTTACCAGTATGAGCACCTTTAGTAATAGCTTCAACACAACTTTCTACATCTTCATCTTTAACAACAATTTCAAGCTTAGCTTTTGGCAAAAAATCAACAACATATTCCGCACCACGATATAATTCTGTGTGTCCTTTTTGTCTACCGAAGCCCTTTACTTCTGAAACTGTCATTCCAGAAATTCCTTTTGCGCTTAATGCTTCGCGAACATCATCTAATTTAAATGGTTTGATTATTGCTGTGATTTTTTTCATCTTTTCCTCTTTGTTTTCTAATTATGATTAAAAATTTTTGAATATGTACATATATGAATGCAGAAACAAAAGTACTCAACATATATTATCAATTAAAGATAAACTCATCGACTATATTTACGATTATACGTTGTATATCTAAAAAAGAAAACATAAAGCTAAATATGCTCATAACAATTGAAAGATAATTAAATTATTTTTTCTCTCTTAAAATAATTTTCATAATAGTGGCATACCATTTGCTACATCTAAAACATACGATAAATTTTTGACTTAATGAGGATGTTACTATGAATAAGGCAAAAGAAAGTTTGATAATCTCTCGTCTAAATGCGGTTATGATGTGGGTTTTAGTTGTAGATACATGTTTACTATTGTTACCTTTTGATATGTTTAGCAAAACAATTGCAACAGGCATATCTGAAATTAGATTTGTTTTGTGGTTAATTCTTATTGTCGCATCATCAAACTTCATAAGCCAAGGTTTAATAATGGCATTCAGCGCATTATCGAAATTAATCCACAATAAAATGATGTTAGAACAACTAACTAAAGCTGTAACATGTTTAGATTTTTCTGAAAGAGCTGTCTTAAGAGAATTTATCTTACAAAGAAAAAGTGTTCTTAACTTACCAGTGAACGAACCAACTGTTAGAAATCTATTAACAAACGGTATACTTGCTGTTGCTGAAAATACTGTCGATGTACATGGTAAATCACCAATAATGATTAACGTTGATGCAAGACCATTTATTACCTATAGAGCTGTTGGTTTGTCGAAAGGGAAAATGAGCGAAGAGCAAATTGAACAAATTATGAATGCAAGACCTAAGTACGCTAGAAACAATTATTAGAAATAAATTCATCCTCATAAGCCATACATTATTGTATGGCTTTTTGCGTCAATAAAATGACATACATTACTGAAAAAAATAATTATCATTTTTCACCCTGATAATAACCTACAATGAGCAAATTTATATTACAGAATTAAGCATGTTTCTCCTGTTCAAATAATAATACAAAAGAATTATATAAATATAAATTGGTGAATAACATTAAACCATGGTACTTAAAATAAATAACACAAGGTATACATATATAACAAGCAAAAAGCCATATGCTTTTGCAGTGACCCCAGTAAGTTGAACAACCTACTGGGGTCATTATTTATGAAACTTACATATGAAGACAAAATTGAAATTTATAGACTTCGGAAAGAAGAACATTTAAATATAAGAATGATTGCTGACCGATATAAAATAGGAATCAAAAATATTAAGTATTTGGTTGATCTTATTAATTTATACGGAATTGCCATAGCTAAGAAGAAAAATAACAGGAAATATTCTATAGAATTTAAAGAAGTTG
>CAZTNG010000133.1:0-3424 GCA_964615195.1 uncultured Enterobacterales bacterium | reverse complement strand
TGGTAAGTATTGCGTAAATAGTTGTTTTTCACCAAGGAGTGATAGTTAAATTATTCTAGAGATGTATAAAGTTTAATTGTACAAAAAAGCCTTATATTATATTTAATATAAGGCTTTAGTTTTTTTAATTAACTACATTAAGGCACATTAGTAGTTATTTAAAATAATAAATAATGAACCTGTTCCTGTAATTATCCATAAAATAATACCAAGAATCATGGCTTTAGGTCCTGATTTCTTAAGTTTTGAAATTGTAATTCCTGAACCAATAAGGAATAGTGCACCAACTAGCGTTCTTTTTGCACATTGATAAATGAAGTCATAAACTTGGGCTGAATTTACAAATCCAAAATCAAAATTTATACTACTGCAAATTAATACTGAAATGATGTAAAGAACAATAAATAATGGAACACGAATTTTTCTAATATTTCCACTAAAGAAAATGGATGAAATCAAAGCAATTGGTACAATAAATAATGCTCTAGCGAGTTTAACAGTTGTTGCAATTTCCAAAGCTTTGCCTGTTTCATCTGCATAAGTCGCTGCAGCACCAACTACTGAAGATGTATCATGGATAGCTATAGCACTCCAAAGGCCAAATTGTAATTGGGTCATTTCTAGTAAGTGACCAATAATAGGGAACAATACAAGAGCTACGGCATTTAAGGCAAATACAGTTGCTAAAGCTAAGCTTATTTGTTCATCTTTTGCATTGATTGCAGGGGCTACAGCAGCAATTGCTGAACCACCGCATATTGCTGTACCTGAGCTAATTAGATAGCCAGATTTAAAATCAATACGTAGAAGCTTTGTTAATATAACACCTACAATAAGAGTTACTGCAATAGAGCCTACAATAAGTAGAACACCTTGTTGGCAAGCTTCTTGCGCTTTTTCCATGGTTATGCCAAAGCCTAAGCCTACAATTGAGTAGGAAAGCATGGATTTAGTAATAGCTCCAAGTTTAAGAGAAGTCGGTACCAAACCAACACTTGCCACAACAAAACCAACAACCAACGCTAACCACGATGGTACAAATGGTACCAAACTAAGTACAAATAAAGCGATAAAAAGCCATAGACAAAGTTTTGAGTCTTTAAAGGTTTTTGGTGTTTGTGTTTCTGATTGAATTGCCACTTTTTACTCTCCGAAATAAAATTCGCTATTAGAGAAGTTTTAAAAAATTTTATGCTAACGCATATAAGGTTAGGTGGTAATAATACGATATATTGCTCACATTTTCAATGATATGGTCGACTTAATTAGAGAGTTTTTTAAGAATAATCTCTTGCTATAAATTGTTGTTATAACAAGAGATTAAATAAATTTTTGTAAGGCCTATTGAGCTTGAATATTTAAGAGTTCAGATGCGTTAGCAAGGGCGTTATCAGTGATTTCAGATGCTCCAAGGAGTCTTGCAATTTCATGAATTCTTCCATTAGCGTCAAGTTCATGAATAGAACTTGATGTTTCATCGTCTGCAACTTGTTTTCTAACTTCAAATTGGTGGTGGGCTGAGGCTGCTACTTGAGGTAAGTGAGTAACTGTAACCACTTGAGAATTGAGACCAAGTTTACGCAGTAGAGAACCTGTTACAGCAGCTGTTTGTCCACTGATACCTGTATCAATTTCATCAAAAATTAATGTTGGAGCTGAAATTTTATTGGCAGTTAGAACTAATATTGCTAATGCGATACGACTGATTTCGCCACCAGAGGCTGTACGAGAGATAAGATCTGGTTCCATTCCTGGATTAGCGTTGAAACGAAATGATATAGCGTCAATACCATTTTCTTGAGGTGAACTTTCAGTAAATTCAATGGTAAAAACAGCAAAAGGCATAGACAACGAGTGAAGCATTTCTGTAACTTTGTTAGTGAAATCTATGGAATGTTGTTTGCGGAGTTCACTTAGCTCATGAGCCTTGGCTAAAAATTCATTTTTAGCTTGAATTACTTCTGTTTTACACTGTTCTATTTCATCCTTAATAGATGTATATGTTTGAGCTTTTAATTGAAGTTGTTCTAACACATCATAAAGATCATTTGGTGAAACACTATATTTCCTAGCAAGTGTGGTATATTGCTCCATTCGTTCATTTATGGCATTGATTCTTTCTGGATCATATTCGAGTTTAGATGTGTAGTTTTCCAGTTCGCTTAAGGCGTCATCTAAAGATAATTGTGCTGAATCTATAGTATTTGTAATAGAGCTGAGGGATTTGTCTATTTGAGTTAAGCCAACAAGTAGGTCTTTAACACCACTAATTCTAGTAAGCAAACCTGAGTTTTCATCATTTAGTCCTGTTATAACATTGTTTGTGCCTTCAAGAAGCGTTTGAACATGATTTAATCGATCATACTCATTAGAAATGTCAGTGAACTCATTCTTTTTTGGACTAAGTTTTTCAAGCTCTGCTATTTGGTAATGTGTTAGTTTGTATTCTGCAACAGTATTTTTTTGTAAATCAGCAAGTTCTGTTAAATGTTTTTTGCCTGAACTGTATGTATGAAATAATGAGGTAACTTCACTAATTTGTGATCCTAATTCAGCGTAAGCATCCAAGTATTGTATTTGATGTTCTGGTTTTAATAAGTGTTGTCCATCATGTTGTCCATGAATGTTTATAAGCATTGGGGCAAGTTCACGTAAAATTGAGGTGTTTACGTTTACATCATTAATGTAGGCTCTAGATCTTCCATCTTTTGTGATTACACGTCTAAGAATGCATAAATCACAATCTTCAGCTAAAAGATCTTTTTCTTTAAGGTAGGCAAGTGCTCTTGGGGCATCAGCTGTACTAAATGTTGCGCATATATTAGCTGTCTGTGCTCCATTTCTTACAGAACGAGCATCTGCGCGTCCTCCTAAAACAAGCTCAAGAGCATCTACTGCAATAGATTTACCTGCACCAGTTTCACCTGTTATAGCAGACATACCTTTTGCAAGATTAAGACATACTTTCTTAACTACAGCATAATTTTCAATAGCGAGGGATTCAAGCATAACCAATAATATCCTTGGCATTTGTAATGTTCTTTATATATAGATTTATTATTATAAAATCCTTGCAAAAAATTTACTATTAAAAATTATACAGATGTGTTTAAAACTAACACTTTAGTGCAAAAATTATAAAAAACCAAAAATAGAAAATTACTTTTAAATCGTAGTAAATACGAATTTATAAAATTTGTAATAGGGTGCAGTTCGTAATTATATTATGAAAAATATAAGGATATAAATACGAATTTGTAATCGATATGAAGAAGTAAAAACGTTCGTATTTACGTTTGCAGAATGAAATTAGCTTTCCATATAGCCCAAGACTTATAAGTGCAAATATGCGCATTTTTACATGATTAATATTTGCTTTTATTTTTGATTACAAAACATAAAATGGATATTTTTGATATTTGTT
>CAZTNG010000132.1:0-3490 GCA_964615195.1 uncultured Enterobacterales bacterium | reverse complement strand
CTAAAACATGGCATTTCAGGTCGCAAAAGAAAGAGTAGGGAAATTAGTTCATTCCAAGCTTTTTGTATAAGTACTGCTTCTCGTGTTGGGGTAGGCAATATAGCTGGTATTGCCATTGCTATAACATTAGGAGGTCCAGGTGCTATATTTTGGATGTGGGTTATAGCTGTAATAGGTAGTGCTACAGGTTTTATAGAAAGTACTTTAGCTCAAATTTACAAAGTGCCATATAAAAATGGTGGTTACCATGGAGGTCCTGCTTATTACATTAAAAATGGCTTAAAGCAACCACTTGTAGCAGCAATTTTTGCAGTGCTTATTTCCATAACATTTGCTCTCACTTACAACTCTGTTCAAGCTAATACTATTACTGGAGCAGTAGTCTCTGCATTTGATTTAACTACAGTTCTTGATGGATATGCAAATATTATTTCGGGGTTAGTCATTTGCCTGTTTACTGCTATTATAATTTTTGGTGGAGCGCATAGAATTGCTAAGGTTACTGAGTATCTAGTGCCGATTATGGCAATTCTTTATTTAGCAGTAGCTGCTGTGATTTTTGTAAAAAATATTTCAGATGTACCTGATATGTTTTTATTGATTTTGCATGATGCCTTTAATCCTCAAGCTGCTGTTAGCGGAGGCTTTGCTGCTGTTATGTTAACAGGAATAAAACGAGGATTATTTTCGAATGAAGCTGGTGAAGGTTCTGTTCCAAATGCGGCTGCCTGTGCGGCAACGTCTCATCCTGTAAAACAAGGATTAATACAAGCATTTGGTGTTTTTATTGATACTCTATTAATATGTACTGCGTCAGCTGTTATAGTTTTATTATCTAGAAAGTACCAAGTTGGAGGTGATTTAACTGGCATTAATTTAGTTCAGGTTTCATTGTCTGATCAATTAGGTACTTGGGCTACATATTTTATGACTGGAACTATTATGCTTTTTGCATTTAGTTCAATAATTGGTAATTACTATTATGGCGAGGTTAATATTAGGTTTTTAACTAAGAATCCAATAGTAATGACTATATTTAGATTATTTGTAGTAGGTATGGTTTTCTTTGGATCATATGCAAGCTTAAATGTAGTTTGGAATTTGGCTGATTTGTTCATGGCTTTATTATGTCTTACAAATCTATATGCCATTACTCGGTTAGGTAAATATGCGTTTTTAGCATTAAAAGATTACCAATACCAGAAATCAAAGGGTATTACTGAGCCTGTTTTTAAGGCTGAAATTATGCCTGTAAAGGATGGTATAGCTGTTTGGGGAAACCAAAAAGAAAAGTAATTGATAATTAGATAAATACAATTATGTAATAGGATTAATTGCTAAAACATTTCATACTCAACAAGGGATAGTTTTAGCATTTTTCCATAAAAACATGTTAAATTTGCCTAATTTAGTTTAAATTTACAATATAAATTTGCTTTTTTAGTTTTTTGGTAAAAATTTTTTAGTAAAAGAAAAATTTTTCTTTATATATATTTAAATTTATGTATAATTCATTGATTTAAAAAACTGTTTAAAAATAAAACAGTAGGAAACTGTAGCCAAGGATGGTAACAGTACTTTTTTTAACTCCTCTTGGCATGACGCTAAGTGGCTTTATGGATTATTTAAGAAAATATGACAGAATTATCATTTGCCGAACTCTTCGAAGGATCAGAAACCAAGCAATCTAAGCCTGGTGAAGTTGTAAAGGGTCAAGTTGTTAAAGTAGAAAACGATGTAATTTGGGTTGATGCAGGCTTAAAGTCTGAAGCTCAGATCCCATCTGACCAATTCAAAAATGCTAGTGGTGACATCACTGTTCAAGTAGGTGACACTGTTGACGTAGTTCTCGAAAACGTTGAAGATGGTTTCGGTAATACTGTTCTTTCTCGTGAAAAAGCTAAGCGCTTCGAATCATGGGCTAAGCTTGAACAGGCGTTTAACGATCAAGCTATCGTTGTTGGTCTTATTGACGGTAAGGTTAAGGGTGGTTTCACCGTTTCTGTTGACGGTATTCGTGCATTCCTTCCTGGTTCACTTGTTGATACTCGCCCAGTACGTGACACAGCTCACCTCGAAGGCAAGGAATTAGAATTCAAGGTTATTAAGCTTGACCAAAAGCGTAACAACGTAGTTGTTTCTCGTCGTGCTGTTATTGAATCAGAATCTTCTGCAGATCGTGATTCAGTTCTTGCTAACCTCGAAGAAGGCCAAATCGTTGAAGGTACCGTTAAGAATCTTACAGATTACGGTGCATTCGTTGATTTAGGCGGTGTTGACGGTCTTCTCCATATTACTGATATGGCTTGGAAGCGTGTTAAGCACCCAAGCGAAATCGTTAATCAGGGTGATTCAATCCAGGTTAAGGTTCTCAAGTTCGATCGTGAACGTAATCGTGTATCTTTAGGTCTTAAGCAGTTAGGCGAAGATCCATGGATTGCTATTGCAACTCGTTACCCAGTTGAAACTGAAATTGAAGGTGTTGTTACAAATCTTACTGACTACGGTTGTTTCGTTGAAATCGAAGACGGCGTAGAAGGTTTAGTTCACGTTTCAGAAATGGATTGGACTAACAAGAACGTACATCCTTCAAAGGTTGTAAACATCGGTGATAAGGTTAAGGTTAAGGTTCTTGAAATAGACGAAGAACGTCGTCGTATTTCTTTAGGTCTTAAGCAGTGTAAGCCAAATCCATGGCAGCAGTTCGCTGAAACCTTTAATAAGGGTGACAAGGTTACTGGTAAGATCAAGAGTATCACTGATTTCGGTATCTTCATTGGTCTAGAAGGTGGTATCGATGGTTTAGTTCATTTAACTGACTTAAGCCATACTGAACAGCCTGAAGTTGCTGTGAAGAATTTCCACAAGGGTGATGAAATCACTGCTGTTGTTCTTCAGATCGACCCAGAAAGAGAACGTATTTCTTTAGGTGTTAAGCAGCTTGAAGAAGATCCATTCACTAAGTATGTTGATAGCAACAAGAAGAATAGCATCGTTAAGGGTACAGTTAAGTCTGTAGACGCTAAGGGTGCAGTAATCAGCCTTGAAGAAGGTGTTGAAGGTTACATTCGTGCTTCTGATGCAGCAGCTGAACGTGTTGAAGATGCTACAACTGTATTTGCAGTTGGTGACGAAGTTGAAGCTAAGTTCGTAAACGTTGATCGTAAGAACCACCAGGTTATCTTATCAATCCGTGCTAAGGATGAAGCTGAACAGCAAGAAGTTCTTGAAAACATCAAGAAGAGTAATGCTGATGTTGAAAGCACTAATGCTATGGCTGAAGCTTTCAAGGCAGCAAAGGGTGAATAATTTCCTTTAAAAGGATAATTTAACTCTTAAGAGCCCTAGAATGAAAATTATAGGGCTCTTTTTTTATATAATTTTTAAATTTATAAAAATCTACTCATTAAGTCAAACTTTTATAAGTAATGTTTTAGCTAAATTTTCAATAAAATATATATAAGTTTATTCATAATTGTTTAAACAATTT
>CAZTNG010000131.1:0-3575 GCA_964615195.1 uncultured Enterobacterales bacterium | reverse complement strand
CTAGTGAGGCCTTTTTTGTAAGAAAAATGTGTAATATATTTCTATATTTTAAATAAGATCAGATAATTTATACAAAAATATACTGTTAATATTTAAAATATGCTAGCTGTAGTATAAAATTAACAATAGCTATTTATGATTAATTAATTGAACTGTGGAGTCACAATATGTTGATTTTAACTCGAAGAGTAGGAGAAACTCTTATTATAGGAGATGACGTAAAATTAACAGTTCTTGGTGTGAAAGGCAATCAAGTAAGAATTGGAGTCGATGCACCGAAATCTATTTCTGTTCAAAGAGCAGAAATATGTGATGATTTAAAGAAGAATAAAACTAATAGTACTGAAGAAAAAAAAGAAGTTTAAATAAATACTTTTATGATTGTTTATAACCTAATAATTGTGTTGATTGTTAGGTTTTTTTGTATAAAAAAAGAACTATTATCTAATAAATTAAGGTAAAAGTAAAAAAAAATACATTTTTTCTTGACAATATTGTATAAAACAGTAAAATCGCACCCACAAACACCGTGGTGAGATGACCGAGAGGCTGAAGGTACTCCCCTGCTAAGGGAGCATACGACCATAAAGTTGTATCGAGGGTTCGAATCCCTCTCTCACCGCCATGTTTGCAACGCACCCTTAGCTCAGCTGGATAGAGTACTCGGCTACGAACCGAGCGGTCGAAGGTTCGAATCCTTCAGGGTGCGCCATTTCAAGAATTTATTGTTGCACCCTTAGCTCAGCTGGATAGAGTACTCGGCTACGAACCGAGCGGTCGAAGGTTCGAATCCTTCAGGGTGCGCCATTCTTAATATTCCATTAAATACAAAAGACCTCACTTCATAGATACTATATTTACGTTTTTTAGACGATAGGTGTTATAATTACTTCATCTTCTTTAGAAGTATAATTATAGTTTATGGAGTATTTTGAATGCCTATTGATGTCTCTTCAGCAGAAATGCAAGTAATTGCTAGTACTACAGAAGTTAAACCATTCTCCTTTGATGCTGAGCAAGCTTTGTTAGGTGGCATTTTAATTAATCCTTCATGTTTTGCTAGCGTAGTGCGTTTGCTTGCAAATGAAAATGATTTTTATTACGAACAGCATCGTCTTGTATTTTCTTCAATGCAAAGTTTATCAATGCGATCTATCCCTCAACCTATAGATATTCTTTCGTTAAAATTAGATTTAGAACAGAAACAATTATTATCAAAAGTAGGTGGAGAATCATATTTACTATCATTACAGAATAAAGCTCCAATTACTCAAGATATTACTTCATATGCTAATACAGTGTCAGAGAAAGCTAAATCTCGAAGAATGTTAGAAGCCTGCCAGAAAATTATTAAAGATATACACAATCCTAAGGGAAAAACAATTAGTGAAATCATTGATATGGCAGAAGGAGAAATGTTTAAGGTTAGTGACAGTGCAAATAATATTGGTGTTGGGCCTAGGCCAATTGCTGAATCAATTATGCATGTCATTAATGAATTGAAAGAAAATAAATCTGGTAAGAATACTGGTGTTACAGGAGTGTCAACAGGCTATGCAGTATTGGATCAAAAGACATCTGGATTTCATCCAGGTCAATTGATTATTGTTGCTGCTAGACCAGCTATGGGTAAAACAACTTTTGCAATGAATTTGATTGAGAATATTGCTCTCAGAGGTAATACTGGTAAACCAGCTTTGGTATTTTCTCTCGAAATGAGATCTGTAGAAATAGCATCACGCTTAATAGCATCAATGGCTAGAATTGATCAAAATAATATTAGAAATTGTACTTTGAGCATGGATGATTGGAAAAATTTAATGGTAGCTATGAAATCATTAATAGATGAGAATAGTAACAGTCCAATATATATTGATGATCAAAGTAGTTTAACTCCTTTAGATATTAGGTCTAGAGCTAGACGTTTAGCAAAAGATAAAGGTGGTTTATCTGCAATAATGGTGGATTATCTACAGTTAATGAGAGTTCCTGGTTATGGAGAAAATAGAACATTAGAAGTTGCGGAATGCTCTAGAAGTTTAAAAGCACTTGCAAAAGAATTAGATGTACCTGTCATTGCCTTAGCCCAGTTGAATAGAGGATTAGAGGGTAGAAAAGATAAAAAACCTATGCCGTCAGATTTACGTGAATCAGGATCAATTGAACAGGATGCTGATATGATATTATTTGTGCATCGTGAAGAAGTTTATAATACTAACGATCCTGAATTACAAGGTAAAGCTGAAATAATTATTGGTAAAAATCGTAGTGGTGAAACAGGAAAAATGGACACAGTATTTTTGAAGGAATATTCAAGATTCGAAGGTATAGATTATCGTTCTGAACAAGAGCAATATTAGATATAATATATTAGTAAATAAAGGAAGAAAATTGAAAACAGTTACTGCAACTATAGACTTAAGTGCCTTAGATTATAACATGGCTTTAATTGCAAAAATTGCAAGTAGCTCGAAGTTAATTGGAGTAGTAAAAGCAAATGCTTATGGACACGGTAGCATTAGATGTGCTGCTATTATGGATAAATATGTCGATGGTTATGCTGTAGCTAGGTTAGAAGAAGCAATTGAACTTCGAAAGAATGGAATAAGTAAAGATATTTTAATGCTTGGTGGCTTTGTTCGAGAAGTCGATTTATCTGATATTGAAAAATATGATATTTCTTTTACATTACATAGTTTTTGGCAATTAGATGCTATAGAAAGATATAGTCCTAAAAAACAACTGAAAGCATGGTGTCAAGTTAATATAGGAATGCAGCGCTTAGGTTTTAATGATGACGAACTTCCAAAGGCATTGAAGTTAATTAATAATTCTAAATGTTTAGTGCAACCTGTTGGTATGATATCTCATTTAAGTTGTGCTGATTCTGAAAAAACTGAATTAATCAATAAACATCAAATTGAGTCATGGTCAAAAATGGTAGCTCAATGTCACGGAAAACTTTGCTTAGCAAATTCTGCTGGGTGTTTATATTATCCAGAAACTCGAACTGAATACATAAGACCAGGTATTATTCAATATGGTATTTCTCCATCAGATGAAAAGACAGGTGAATCACTAGGTTTGAAACCTGTAATGACTTTTAGTTCTTTTATTATGGATATAAGAAAAATCAAAACTGGTGATGTCGTTGGCTATGGTGGCTCTTGGCGTTGTACTGAAGATACAATTATAGGTATTTTGGCTGTAGGATATGCTGATGGTTATCCAAGAGCAATGCCTAATGGTTCTCCTGTATTAATTAATGGAAGATTAGTGAAAACAGTAGGACATGTTTGTATGGATATGATGTTTGTTGATTTAGGTAAAAATTCAACTGATAATATAGGAGATACTGCCATTTTGTGGGGTAAAGGTTTACCTGCAGAAATAGTAGCAAAGCAAGTTAATACAATTCCTTATGAGCTCGTTACAGGTTTATCTTCACGTGTGGATTATAAATACATAATATAGCTTAAATTGATTTATTACCATTTATAAAAAAATGCCTGTTTTATACAGCTCGGATTTTCTAAAAAAATATCTCATAAGAATTTGATCTGAGGATCAAATTT
>CAZTNG010000130.1:0-3615 GCA_964615195.1 uncultured Enterobacterales bacterium | reverse complement strand
ATTGTTCCTTTATGCAATACTTATGGTATTTTGTATGATGGTTGGGGTACAAATGTTGGTGAAGAATAGTATTTAGGTATTGTGTACTTTAGCTTTAGAACCCTTGTTATAACAAGGGTTCATGTTTTAATTAAACTTACAATTTATATATAATAGAGACTACTAAACCACCTTCTTGCTTGTTAGCTAAATGAATTGTTCCACCTTGCTTGAGAATTGTATTTCTTACTATTGCTAAGCCTAAACCAACGTGTGCATTATTGGTGTTACGTGCTTTGTCTAAACGTGTAAATGGAGAAAATACTTCTTCAAATTTATTTTCAGGAATACCAGGGCCATTGTCTTCTATTTCTAATAAAATTTCATTTTCCTTTTCAGCTATTGATACTTTTGCTTCTGTACCATATTGCAATGCATTATCAATTAAATTTTGTAGTATTCTTCTAATTTCAATTGGCCTAGTATGGAAAATTTTTGATTTAATCAAAGGTGTTTTTTCTATATAACTAACGTTTTGATTATTATCAATATAGTCATCACATATACTTTCAATTAAGCTCGGTAAATGAATATCTTCAGCATCTTGCTGTGAATCTTCGCTTCTTGCAAATGAAAGTGTGGTTTTTACCATTTTTGTCATTACATCTATTGTAGATAACATTTTTTCCTTATCTTCACTGTCTGGTAGAAATTGAGCTCTAAGCATCATACTAGTTAAAGGTGTTTTTAAATCATGAGATATAGCTGCAATTATTCTAGTTCTATCAGAAATAAAAGATTCAAGATTTTTTTGCATGCGGTTGAATGAAATCATTAGTTCTTGTATTTCTAAAGGCCCTTCAATCGGAAGTGATTTAGCTTGATAGTCTCTGCTTATAATTTCAGCTTGAGTTGTAAGTTTTTTTAAAGGAGATGTAATTTCTTTAATTAGAAGATAAAAGCATAATGTGCCAAGCAATGTAATACTAATAATTGTATAGAGAATGTTACTAGAAATTTTAGGAACAATACCATTAGGAAGCATGTTTGCAAAAATTAGGTACTGTCCATTTTTTAGTTTTATAGAACCATAGAATATAGGTGTAAATTTATTTTGATGTTTATCATCAGCAATATTGGTATTCTTATCATCATCTTCAATTATAGGAAAATTAGCTTTATTGGATGGGATTTTGAAAGACTTACTTTGTTTTTTAGAACCAAATACAGGATGTAATTCCCCCTCTTTAGGAATGGGAAATTTGTCTAAATCTGCATTATTATTATCTTTTGTCATTATGTAGATTTCTCGATTTTCATCTCCTAATTCGTTTAATGCTCGTTGTTCAAATTGCTTATTTCTAACATTAGGTTTCAAAGGAATTTTTGAAAAATACATAAACAAACCATGCCCATGGTTTGCTTTGATTATTTCTGGGTATAATTTTGCATTGGTATTATCTAACAAGCGTACAATACTAATAATTTTTACCAAAGAAAATTTTATATTGTCGTCAATTCTTTTATTTCTACCATCTATGACAAATGCTGTGATTATGATTATTTGCATAGTAAAAAGGAGGATTATTGATAAAAGAATCAACCGGCCTGTAAGTGTTTGTGGACGAAAATATTTAAGAAAGGTCATTGGTTACGTCCCCTATAAAACAATATCCACCGCCCCATACTGTTTTTATAAGTTCTGAATTTTCTGGTTTTAGTTTTCGGCGTAAACGACTTATAAGTGTATCAATAGATCTGTCGAAAACTTGAGAGCCTCTTCCCCTTGCTAAATCTAATAGTTGGTCTCTAGATAATGTCTTTTGTGGGTGTTGAAGAAATGTTAGTAAAAGCTGAAATTCAGCAGTAGATAATGTAATAATAGTGTTTGATTTATCTTTTAATTCTCTTTTGGTAAGATCAAGTGTCCATTCTTCAAAATAATAATGTTTTATTGTTTTGTTTTTATTTATGGTGTCTGAGCTAGACTCATTAGATAATTCAGTTCGGCGTAATACTGCTTTGATTCTTGCAAGAAGTTCACGTGGGTTGAACGGTTTTGTTAAATAATCATCTGCGCCTAATTCCAATCCGACAATCATGTCGGTATCTTCATTCATTGCGGTAAGCATTATTATAGGAATATTATTTCCAGAAGCTCGTAGTGATTTACATATGCTAAAACCATCTTCACCTGGCATCATAAGATCAAGAACTATTAGTTGAAATTCTTCTTCATTCATCAGAATTCTCATTTCAGCTCCATCTTTTGCTGCTGTAGCTAAAAAGCCATGTTGTTCTAAAAAACGCTTAACTAAATCTCGTATGTCTTCGTGATCATCTACAATTAATATATGTTGCATACTATTCATTTGTATTCCGTACTTTTTTAAGTATTAATTTTATTTTAGAAAATATTTCTTTTTTGCCTGTACACTGATATTTAGATACCATGTTAGGTAAATTATAATTCATTAGGTAGTCATTAAGGAAATTAAGTTCTTCATTAGAGAGAACTGTAATAAAAAATTCTTTATTGATATTATAGTAATTGGTCAATTCATAAATGGAATGTTCAGTACTATGATTACCTTTTGCTATGGCATCTATAAGTGGAGGTATTTGTCTATTTAAGTAGTCATCTGCTAATTTAATAATATTTATATTGCTGTCAATTTTATTTGAAGAATTTAGTTGAGGCAAATAATAATCATTTAATATTTTACCCTCGGCCTCTAAATTGTGCCTTTTCAAAATAAAAGTAATTTTGTTTTGAAAAATTCGTTCCCAAATTTGGCAAAGAAGTTCATTTTTTTGATTTACAGATTTGAGCATAAGTACGGATCTTTCACCACTTGCGTTGTCTTTTTTAAGTCCAATATTTATACATTTAAAGTTATTTTTTACCCAAAAATTTAAAGTTATCGGATTAATGGCAAAAGATGTTCCAATAAAGTCAATATTAAACTTGCATGCTATGCATCTAGCTAACTCTATTAATTTTGATCCTATGTTTAGTCTACGAGAATATTCAGTTACAGCAATTCTTTCAATTCTAATGTAGCTATATTGATATGCCTCTTTTATATTGGCATGTGACATGAGTGATTGAGGAAGTAAATTATTCTTAGGTCTCCTGTATCCTAAGTATATATCATCAGCTAACTCTTTTGGTATAGGCCCTTCAATTGAGAATATGGAAATACCTTCAAGCTTATTTTTATTTACATATCCTACAACATATGTATTTGGAGAACTTAACCAACGAACAATATCTTGTGATGTTTCTTGATAATGGTATTTTAGTAGTAGTTCAGATATTTGACTTAATAATTGATACTTATTCAGTAGATTAGACATTTTGTCACTAAAAAATTCATTTGGAATTGAATTATTATCTGTAGGTAATGTTTCTGAATCCTTGAATTGAAGTCTATTTAAAAAGTGTTCACAATTGTCAATTTGATATCTGTAATTTTTAGTTAAAGTATATTCTTCTATATTAATAGAAGATAATTTTAAATTTATGCCTTGTGAATTACCTTCATATCCAATATTTGTGCTAACCATGATACACACAGGAAACTTTTTTAAAACTTGTAAATGCTTATAAAGTTCCAATTATAATGTATACAG
>CAZTNG010000129.1:0-3623 GCA_964615195.1 uncultured Enterobacterales bacterium | reverse complement strand
AAGGTGCGATGGATGAAATGACAACAATGTACCAGCGTATTCGTACGTTAGCATTACAGTCTGCAAATGGTACAAATTCAGATAATGATCGCGCTGCTTTACAGCAGGAAGTAGTTCAACTTTGTTCAGAAATAGATCGTATTTCTCGTGATACTACTTTTGGTGGTGAAAAGATTTTAAGTGGTTCAAAGACCGACGTTAAATTCCAGGTTGGTGCTGACTCTAATCAGACAATTGGTGTAAGCTTAGCTGCTTTTGAAAGAAAAGCTGATAACAGTGCTATTGATAAAACACAAGCTCATGGATTCGATATAAAAGGACTTGTAGCAACCTTAGGTACAAAAAATGCAGCTGACGGAAAATGGACCAAAATGGATACATCAGCTACAAATGGGTTTACTACCAATAATTTTAGACCTGCAGGGGCACCTGCTGATGGTTCTGGTGATATTGAAGGTGTTGCTTTTGATATCTCTGATGCTACAAAAGCACAAGCAGTTGTAGATAATGTTGATAAGTTTATAAGCGCTGTAGATAGTAAGCGAGCAGAACTAGGTGCGGTACAGAATCGTTTGGAATCAACAATTCGTAACCAGTCAAATGTATCCGAAAACGTAAGTGACGCAAGAAGCCGTATTCGTGATACAGACTTTGCAACAGAAACAGCGAACATGACAGAACAGTCAATAATACAGCAGGCTTCACAGTCAATCTTGACTCAAGCTAACCAAAGACCACAGTTGGCATTAAGCTTACTAGGTTAAAATTATAGTTAAAACTTAAAAGCGTAGTGAAAATTAGTTAGTATGGACATTGAAAAGGTTGTTAGGTCAAAACAAAGTCCATACTATAAAAATTCATTACGCTTTTTTATTATCCTTCATTTTATGATAGTTTTTGACGAATTTCTTTTGTCGCAAGCATCATATTAGTTAAACTTGATGTTGCCTCATCATTATTTCTAGTTTTTAAACCACAATCAGGGGTAATCCAAATTTTTTGAGTTGGAAGTTTTGTTATAATTTGTTCTATGAGCTTTTTAATTTCTGCAATAGATGGGACTCTAGGCGAATGTATATCATAAATTCCAGGACCTACTGCAGTTAAAAAATTCTCAGCGTTAAGGCTTGATAAAATAGATAAGCTAGAACGTGAAGCTTCAAATGATATTACATCTGCATCCATTGCCGCAATAGAATCAATAATATCCCTAAATTCGGAATAACACATATGTGTATGAATTTGTGTTTTTGCATCTACACCACTATGCGTTAACCTAAATGCAGGAATTGCAAAATTTAGATAATCATTTTTTTGATTAATTTTACGTATAGGTAGTTTTTCTTTTAATGCTGCTTCATCTATCTGAATTATTTTAATTCCAGCTTTTTCTAGATCAAGAACCTCATCTCTAATAGCTATAGCTATTTGTAAAACGGTTTCTTTTACTGAAATGTCTTCTCTAGGAAATGACCAATTAAATATTGTAACAGGTCCTGTAAGCATACCTTTGACAGGCTTTGGTGTAAGGCTTTGAGCAAATACTGCAGTTTCTACAGTCATTGGTTCTTGGCGATAAATATCTTCCCAAATAATAGGTGGTTTTACGCATCTAGTACCATAAGATTGTACCCATCCATTAGTGGTAAATATGAAGCCATGAAGTTTTTCTCCAAAATATTCAACCATGTCATTGCGTTCAAATTCGCCATGTACTAGAACATCCAAATCCAATCTTTCTTGAAGCTTTATGCATTCAGAGATCAATCTTTTTATTTCGGATGAATATTGTGCATCACTGATTTCGCCTAAGCGATGTTTTTTGCGTATTGTTCTTAATTCCAACGTTTGAGGAAATGATCCTATTGTAGTAGTAGGTAATAATGGAAGATTAAGTGATTTTTGTTGAATGCGCGCTCGTTCCTCTATTTTGGGTTCCCTTATAAAATCAGTCTCTTTAAGTTTTTGTATTTTGGTGGCTAAATCTAAGTTTTTGTTAATGCGTGCATAAGAATGTAGCTCTAAATTATTTAAGTAATTTTTTATAGTATAGAATTCAGGTGAGCTATCATTTAATGATGCTAATTGATTTTCTAATTGCTCCTTTGTAGCTTTTGCTGATATTTGATATTTCTGACAAAGAGCAAGATCTTTTAATTCTGAAAGCTTTTCAATAGCAAAGGCGAAGTGTTTAAGATATTTGTTATCTAATTTTTCATTTTGTATTGTGATTGGTACATGAAGTAAAGAGCATGCTGATGACAATATAATATTATCACTTAGCTTAGCTAAGGCATCTATTAGTTTAAGACTGTTTTGATAATCATTTCGCCAAATATTTCTACCACTAATAATACCCGCAAATATTGTTGTACCTTTTGTAAGGCCAAATTCCTTTAATAGGTCAAGATTTTTTGGTCCTTCAATAAAATCTAAACCGACGCCATCAAAATATAATTCACTTACTTCTTTAAATACATCTCGTAAATCTCCAAAATATGTTTGAAGCTTGATTTTTATAGGCCTATTCTTTAATATTTCTTCATATATTTCTTTAAAAAGCTGTATTGAACTATTATCTAGATCTGTTACTAGATATGGTTCTTCAATTGAGAACCACAATGATCCAGCATTTTTTGCTGCATCAAGAAGTTCTATATAGCTTTTAATTAGCTCTTTTTTAATGTTATTTATATTTACATTATTTGCAAAGTTAGCAAGCTTTAGCAGTGTAAAAGGGCCAATAATTGTTGGCATAGTTTGAATACCAGCATTCAATGCTTCTTTAAAATATTTTACAGGTCCTAAGCTATTAAGTTTAACTTTTGTAGTTGAATCCACTTCTGGTACTAGATAGTGGTAATTAGTTGTAAACCATTTTTTTAAAGACAAAGCAGGTGTATCATCGCTGCCTCTAGCAATTGTAAAATAACTTTGAAGTTTTGATAAATCTAAATTATTAAATCTTTTTGGTAAAAGATTGAAAAGAATAGCTGTGTCAAGGACATTGTCATAATACGAAAAATCACCCGTAACGATAGCGTCAATACCTGCATTTTTTAAAGTTTTAAGATTATTTATGCGTAAATTACTAGCCTGTTTTTCTAATTCTTCTGCAGTAATTTCATTTTTAAAAAAAGCTTCAGTCGCTTTTTTTAATTCTCTATTTGCCCCAATTCGTGGGAATCCTATGATTGCCGTTTGCATATATTAAATCCTTATTGTTGGTTCTATAATTTTGTTATGAACTAGCTTTTTGCAATATTATTTATATGTTATGAAATAGCTCAAATTAGTAATGCTATTTTTGTAATATAGTGAAGCTAGACTCGATTGTTTATCGATGGACAAATTATATTAAACAATTTAGATATAAACAAATTCTATATTATTATACTGTGCTATAAAAATAAACTATAACAAATTACTTGCAGACCTAACTATTGAAAAAGGTCGTTTTAGGGAAAGTCGCTATAATTTAGTTATATCTGATAGTGCGCATGTTTGATATTTAATTGAGAAATTGGTTCTTCATCTATATATTGAAAAATCTTTGCATCTAGATTATTTTTTTTCATTATTTAGATGTAGTAAATATTTAAATAATGAAAAGAAGTAGAATT
>CAZTNG010000128.1:0-3734 GCA_964615195.1 uncultured Enterobacterales bacterium | reverse complement strand
ATAACGGTACTCGCTTGTAGGTGAATTAAATTCTTAATTTGGTGCGAAATGTAGGATATAACAATATGATTATTTATATACATATGGTATTAAGCCTACTAAAAAAGGAGTTTTTAGCTCTTTTGAAGGATAAATCATCTAGAGCAGTGCTATTAGTTCCGACCGTGGTTCAGGCTATGCTTTTTGGCTATGTGGCGACCTTTGATATTACAGTAGTTAATTATGTTTTTGAGGATCGCTGTGGTTCGGAGGAGGTTCGAGACCTTAAGGCTCAAATTGATGGATCTGGTTTTTTTAAGGAAATAGTTGTAAATGGTGATCATGAAAAAGCTGTTGATTTAATCAATACGCAGGATGCTCTAATGATTATCGGTGTAGATGCTAATTTTGCAAAAAATTTGCATGCAGGAAAAAAGGCTGCACTTCAGGTTATTACTGATGGTAGAAATAGTACTACGGCAGCAACTGCTAGTGCCTATTTAAATTCAATAGTTCAGCGTTTTAATGCTGAGCAAAGTAATTTAAATGGAGCAGTCCTTAACATCAATTACCGTGCACTTTATAATGAAAATGCCATTACTAGATGGAATATTGTGCCGGCCTTAATCGCAACGTTAAGCTTTATTCAGGTAATTATGTTAGCTTCCCTAAGTGTGGCTCGCGAGCGTGAAAAGGGGACCTTTGAGCAACTGCTAGTAACCCCGCTTTCTGCTACGCAGCTTATTATAGGTAAGGCTGTGCCACCTATAATAATAGGTGTTGTGTTATCCTCTGTAATATTATTATTTGCGTTGTTTTGGTTCAACATTCCAATGCAAGGCTCTTTCCTTTCGCTATATATTGGTTTAATAGCTTTTTGTACTGCATGTGTTGGCTTGGGGTTAGCGGTTTCTGCAGTTTCGGATAATATGCAACAGGCCATGCTTTATGCTTTTGTTTTGATGGTGCCTTTAGTGTTGCTTTCAGGCTTAATGTCACCTATAGCTAATATGCCGCAAGCATGGCAATATGCAACCTATATAAACCCTTTACGCTATGCTATAGATATGTGTCGTCGTATTTATCTAGAAGGAACACCTTTAGCTGATTTAGCATATGACTTAATTCCTATGCTAGCAATTGCCGCCGTAACCCTACCTTTTGCTAGTTGGTTATTCCGCAATCATATGAGCTAGGCATATAATTTATAAAAATATTATTGCCTAAATAGTGCCCCTAGTTGTATTTTACAAGATAGAAACGCAAGAATGTAAATCTATGGTACGCATTTAGATATAAGGCTTTGGAGAATTTTTATGTACTGCCCAAGATGTAAGACCTATATTAGTCCAAATAATGATGCAGATAATTGCCCTCATTGTGGTCTAGATATTACAAGAGAAAAGGAATTTGTATATAAAACTTTACCTGAAATTTGGTTTTCTGAAGAACAAATAGATCAAATTTTTGTAATTCGCTCGTTGATATTACTTGGCTTGCTTTTTACAGGAGTACAGGTACTAATGACCTATACCTACGTGATAGGTATTGTGTTTTGGTTAGTTTCCTATATTCCAACCTGTATTTGTTTAAATAGAGGTTTAGATCTATGTAAAAATATTTATCCACCAGAAAGATTAATAAACTTTAAGGCAAAGTATTACATCTATTCTTTTGCGATGGGGATAACCTTTATTGGTGCTTGTGTAATGCTTTTGGCGGAACAATATTTTACGAGAACAATAGATTTAAATGCTCCAGCGGATCTTATCCATAATATATATGATTTAGGGAGTCCTGAACTTTTATCCTCACCAAATACCTATTGCTTCCTAATTACAGTAGTAATGTTCATGTTTTTAATAAGTACCTACCGAACCTTACATAAATTGGTAATGGAACACTTAAATAAAATCTATGAATAAATGAGACAAAGATCTGTTTTTTAGGGAAATTAAAAAATATTTGTATATTTTTTTAAAGTTATTGTGAGACTTGCCGTTAAAGGAAATACAAGAACTTTACAAGAGTAAAGAAGCCTAACAAATTTTAATATATATTGGGGTGATTTATGGCTTTATATGTAAATACAAATACTTCTTCAATCAATGCAAGAAGACAACTTTCTAATTCAACCAATAGCCTTGACACTTCTTACAAGCGTTTAGCTTCTGGTTTACGTATCAACAGTGCAAAGGATGACGCTGCAGGCTTACAGATTTCTGACCGTTTAACCTCTCAGATCAATGGCCTTGAACAGGGTAACCGTAACGCTCAGGATGGTATTTCATACGCGCAGACCGCTGAAGGTGCGATGGATGAAATGACCACCATGTACCAGCGTATTCGTACCCTTGCTTTACAGTCTGCTAACGGTACTAACTCAACAGAAGATAGAGCATCATTACAGCAGGAAGTTGGTCAGCTATGTGCAGAAATTGACCGTATTGCTAGTGATACAACCTTTGGTGGTCAGAAGATTTTAGATGGCTCAGCTGAAAACGTAAGCTTCCAGGTAGGTGCCGATAAGAATCAGACCATTGGTGTAAGCTTAGCTTCTTACGGTAAGAAGGCTGAAGCAACCAAATTAGTAGATGATAAAACTAAAAAAGGTGGCTTTAGTATTGAGGACCTAGGTGCCACCATGGCAACCCTAAATGCTGATAAAGATGATGATGGTAATGATGTTGTCTCTGTTGTCTCTATTACTACTACTACAGCGGGAACACGTACAGGCTTCTCACAGCAGACCTACAAGCTAGATGGTGCAAATGTAACAGGCGTAACCTTTGATATTGGCACAGCAGAGGATGCACAGAAGGTAGTTGAAAACGTAGATAAGTTTATCCAAGCAGTAGACAGCAAGAGAGCAGAGCTTGGTGCGGTACAGAATCGTTTGGAATCAACTATAAGAAACCAGTCAAACGTATCTGAAAACGTAACAGACGCACGTTCAAGAATTCGTGATACAGACTTTGCAACAGAAACTGCGAATATGACACAGCAGTCAATAATTCAGCAGGCTTCACAGTCAATTCTGTCACAGTCTAACCAAAGACCACAGATGGCATTAAGCCTCTTAGGTTAATAAAAAACAATTGAAACTGTAGCAAAGGCACTCAGAATAAAATTTGAGTGCCTTTTTTGCATAAAGTTATTAGCAATGTCCTATAGAAATCGAGTTTACAAATGACAATTTGCTTAGATGTATTAGTTCTAGAGGCTATTGTTATTTAAGAAACTATAACCTTTTAATGATTGGCTAATACAAGGAATAATACAGAGCAGTAATTAATTCTACATGGTCATAAAAATACAAATTCGCAATAAAAAGCAAATTACCTTCTTTTAATTAGGGACAAATAACTAAAATTTTTATGATTAAGAATTTGATCATAAATTTAAATATTATTTATACCTCAAAACATTTCTCACTATATAATTGGTTCAGTAAAACAAAATATTCTAAAACACAATAATAAATATAGGTTTAGCATATGGCAGATTCAACAATATTAAATTTTTTAAAAGAAAATTCTACTGTTCTTAATAATCAAACTGAGATCATTATTGATCCGACAGGACAAACAGTGGCTAATCATTATGTTGTTGAGGCCCGCATGAATACTCTCTCAGGAGAGGCTGATCTATATTCATGCACTGATCAGCAAACTGGTAGTAATTGTGTTTTTAAGCTCTATAGCCTACATTTCGCAGTAAATTTCGATTTTAATAGGTTCATGATTGGTATATGT
>CAZTNG010000127.1:0-3764 GCA_964615195.1 uncultured Enterobacterales bacterium | reverse complement strand
AAAAAGCCACACGTTAATTTTACAAATCTATACGCTAGTTGCTGATACGCTTACTATATTTGCAATATCAGCATTAATTTGTTTAAGAATTTCAATAGGCGATTCTGCCTTCGTTATAGGTCTACCAATGACCAAATAGCTTGATCCTTGAATTAAAGCATCTCTCGGAGTAACTATACGTATTTGATCACCTGCATCCGATCCTGCTGGTCTTATACCAGGTGTAACAAGCTTAAAAGGTTCTTTTAAAGTATTACGTAGCATTGATGCCTCACGTGCACTGCATACTACCCCATCTAACCCACAATCTTTTGCAAGAGCTGCTAAGCGTAAAACTTGATCATTTAATGGTGCTGTGATACCCACCGCTTTGAGTTGTTCTTGATCCATACTCGTTAAAACTGTAACACCAGTTAATAAAGGTCTATCAGATCCAAAAGCTTCTAATTCTTTAGCTGCAGCTTCCATCATTTTTGGGCCACCTAACGTATGAACATTTACCATCCATACGCCTAAGTCCGCTGCTGCATGCACAGCTTTAGCTACAGTATTAGGAATATCGTGAAACTTTAAATCCAAAAATATATCAAAACCTTTTGTCTGAAACCTTTTTACCAACTCAGGTCCAAATCTAGTAAACATTTCTTTACCAAGCTTTAAACGACATTCTTGTGGTTGAAGACCGTCAACTAATCTAATCGCAGCATCTTCATTATCAAAATCTAAAGCAACAATAACTTTAGGATCAACTTTTGCAGACATGTATTTACCTTTTCAAAGTGCATCAAAAGCGATGCATGTACTATTTAATCTAAATTCAATTTGTTATTTGGCTTCATTTTTTCCCATCCATGACAACTTGGACATTGCCAAAATAAGATGTTAGATTTAAAGCCACATTTATGACAAATAAAGCGCGGATTTTTTGCTTGATAAATTTCTATTAAGCTTTTTAGTACCGCCAATCTTTCCTGACTTTTTCCATCAAGCTCTGATAATCTATAATTTAATAATTGAGTAAACAAACTAATGTTTGGCGTCTTTTTTAATCGACGCATTAAGAATTCTTCAGCCGAATCCTTATCTTTCGTTTCAAGAATAATGTTGGCTAATTCCAATACAACAGCTTCAGAATCAGATTTCTCAAGCCATAAATTTAAAATAGCCATATGCTGTTCATAATTGTTAGCATCAAAACATTTACGCAAAGGCTTTACTAACAAACCAATCATTTCAATGTCTAACTCAGATGTCTTTACTAAATAATCAATAGCATTAGAAAAATGCCCTAATTCAATCTCAATTTTTGCTAAAGAAAGTCCTGCTCTAAAACACTCTGGATTAATGCTTAAAGCTTTTTTAAACAAATCAATAGCTTTTGAATAAACATGATTTGCAAACTCATCACTAGCAATCTCACATAAAAACTCTGCTTCTGATTGCTTAACAGTACCAGCTAACACATTTCTGTAAGAAGATATTAAATTTAAAGCTTTATGCCATTCTTTTTCTTGCTCATACACCTTCAAAAGCAACTGTAAAGCCCTTTGCTTTTCTGAATTATAACTGATTAGTTCAAATAAAATTTCTTCAGCTTTATCTAATAAACCTGCACGTTTAAAATCTTTGGCAAGCTCTAATAGAGTTATAGAACGTTGAGCTGGTTCAACACCATCTTTTGTCATTAATCCTGTATGGAATTTAATAGCTCTGTCTAATTCACCTCGTTCACGAAATAAATTACCTAAAGCAATTCCTTCTTCAAAAGAATGATCAACTTTAGAATCATAATACCTAATAAATTCATCAACAGCTTTATCTTTGTCTCGATGAAGAAAATAATTTATGCCTTTTGTGTAAAATCCAAGTTGTGATATTTTTTGAGATTCAGAGTTTTTCCTAGCAGAACGAATACCCATGACATAGCCATAAAATGCCGCCACAGGTAATAACAGGAATAATAACTCTAACATAAATAAAAACTAGTCTTTTAATTCTATTGAATTGTTCTTAAGTTTTTCAACTTCATTTACTTTAATATGTAATGATCCACTCAATCTAATGATCATAATTCTTTGTTTTAATATGATGTAAAACCATATCAAACTGATAAAAATTGCTCCAAATAATAATGAGAAACCAGATACGGCTGCAACAGACAAATCAACTGTTACAAATTGAATATTAAACGACACTATTTGACCATTTGAAGAACCAACAGCAAGTGCAAATACAGCAACAGCTAGAACAATTAAAAAATAGATAATAGTTAATATTTTACGAAGCATAAAATCGCCAAAACTTACATAAATAAAATTTACCTTTATTATATATTAAACCTTAAATTTCATCTATATATATGCAAATAAACTTTAAAAGAGTCGAGTTAAAACAAAACGATCAGTATGTGCCACATCATCATAACAAAGCAGAAAAATATTTTGTCTATATAACCAATATTACAGAAAATTAGTACATTAACAGTAAGTGCATGAACAGCCATCTATATATACATAGATAAAAACGTAAACAAACAATTTGTGGAAGATAAAATCACATATGCTTAGATACTGTCGATATTTGGAAACAATCAGCCGAAAATGAATTGTCAATCAACTTTATTAAACAGTAAATCTATTCTTTACAGATACGAAAGTAGAATACAGACAACAATGCCTAACATTTACAAAGTGTATGTTTGAACTGATAAAAATTACACTAGTGCCACACACTAAGAGTGAATCCAAAAATATTATTAATACTTTATAAAAGTAAAGTGTATTGTACAATTTATAAAAATGACCAGAATTATATCATTTTAATAGTAATAAATTTAAACTATATTTAGTATTTATATTATACTTTTTACTGAGTAATAACAGTCATATATGCATATAACAATAATTCAATTGTTACATTTAAACATACATGCTTTTTTCTATACTATTTAATAAATAAGAAAATCATAAAATTAATGGTTAAAGGAAGATATTTTTTTATGCTAAAATGGAAGTTTTCAGATATTTTAAGTAGGAATTTATGGAAATTTAATTTTAAAAAGAGCAACAGCTCTTTTTAAAATTATAAAAAATGTTACTGTTGCTTGTCTTTATTAATTCTGTATTTTAAACCTTTACCAGCCTTAAAGTGAATGGTTCTTCTTGGAGGTAAATCTATTATTTCACCAGTTCTAGGATTTATACCCTGTCTCGCTTCAAAAAACTTTGTTGAAAAACATCCAAAGTTGCGAATTTCAACACGTTCACCTTCGTTTAAACCATTAATAATTGCATTTAATGTACTTCTAACAGCTCTGTCAACTTGGTCAGAAGTCATATAATCAACTTTTTTAGACATTAATTTGATAAATTCAGCTCTTGTCATAATAATAATACTCATTTAATAGTAGCAACAAAAAACTCTTACCGGGATGTTAAGCAATAGTACAAAAATGGCAAAAAAATCAAACTATAGAAGGCTAAACGACTAAAAAGTCATAGCACATCTTCTCATCACATCATCAATAATCTATTTTATATAAATTTTAATTATAGATCGCAATAAAAGTTGTATTTAGTTTATATCAAAAAACATAATCATTATAACGATTATAAGGACGTACATCAATTTAAATAGGTAAATACTATTATTTTATTTAAATAAATTCAATTTACATCAATTATTAGCTCAAATATTTCAATGAACAATAAAATTGTTTAAACAATTATGAATAAACTTATATATATTTTATTGAAAATTTAGCT
>CAZTNG010000126.1:0-3956 GCA_964615195.1 uncultured Enterobacterales bacterium | reverse complement strand
GCCTTGGAATTTTGCCAAAAGTTAGGCCGCTAAAATAATAGCGACCTAATACCAATAGTAAGAAAGAATTGTCTATTCTGTATAACAGAATCAGGAGCGGAAGTAAGTGCTAGTTACACATCAATAATAGCAACAGCAAAGGCAAATAATCTTGCATCAAATAAATATTTAGAGTTATTACTAGAAAGGTTACCAAATATACCAGGAATAACAAAATACTCATTACAGTTAAAGAATTGGGAAAAAACGGATCAAAGAACACCGAAACCATTAATGCCGATAGAAATAAAAGAAGCATTACAAAAATTAATGCCTTGGAATGAAGAAATTCAAGAAAAATGTTTAAGTTATGAGGCAAAACAAAAGAAACCGGAACCTATTTTACCAGAATTGGAAACACCAAAAATAAATAAGAAATCAGATACTGAATTGTAGGTTAAAAAATAAAATATATAAATTTTAAAAAATTGAAATTTTAAAATATTATTATCTCAAAATCATGCCAAAAATAGCAAATTAAAAAAATCAGAGCATTTTTGCATGATTTACGTAGCTAAATAGAACGCTTACGTTAAAAAGAAAAGGTGCAAATAATTTTGATTAAAGAAAAAAGTTAAAAGTGATTAAGAAAGCAGAATAAAAGTAATAGAGATTTAGGTTATTTTCTACTGACATGCGCCTAATTATTCCAGGTAAAGTTCAGATTCTGAATGTCGTTCAGGAGATGCGCTACAAACACCATCATGTGATGATGGAGGTTGGGTTCATAGCATACCTTCAGATATTGAACTCATGGAGAAATTAAAATTATCATCAGTATCCTATACTGAACAAAAGAATAAGGAATCTAAAGAAAAAGATCGTTAAAAGAAGTAGCTGAAAACAGGTTAAACAGCTACGGAGGCAGACAGAGAAAACTGAAGTAAAAATTATCGGGCTATATTAGGGTATAGTCCGCCAATTTGGGAATCTTCTAATTCAATGGTATAATAATGTTAGAATTAAAAATAAATTAGGAGGATTGATTCCTGTTCAATACAGACTTAGCAATGTGAAGTAATTGTCCAGTTTTTTGTTAGCATCCCCCTGCCTATTGATAAAATTATTGTTTTTTATGACCAAATAATACCTCAGAAGAGATAATCTGAGATAAAACTTTATCAAATACAACAACATTAAGTCCATATCCATTTAAAGAAGCTTCCATGTCATCAATATTAATATATGCGTAGTTTCCCACCCCTGCTGATACTACTTTAACCAAATGATTATCGACATTTACAGTTTTTGAAATCAAATTTGTATTATCTAAGAATTCTTCTGTTGAACTTCCATTAATTAATGCTATATAGCTTGCCTTTTTATTGCTTAAAAAATCAGTCTTTAAACCAAAATCATGAAGAATCTCTGAGGTTCTTTTCTGTATATCATTTGAAGAATTAATATCAATAACCCCATTTCTAGCTGAGAAAACAGCAAAATATCTATTACTACTTAACAAATTCTTTAAATTAGAAAAATAATCTTTAATAGGTGTTGAGCTAATTAAATTTAGATATGATGTTTTTTCTTGAGAATTTAACTCAGAAATATATCTATTAATTGATTGACTATCTTTAAAGGTATTTGGAGCAGTAATAGCTGATAATCTTTCCATAAATAGTGACTTTTGGTAAATTTCCTCATAAAAATGTCTAAACCCTATTTGTTCTATAATCGTAGGAGTGTTTGAGTACAAATTAACACCTAAGCCTAATCTATCACCTTCGATAGTTCCTCCTATTGAGGCAATAATAGTAGGAAATAAATCAAAAGTTGTATATTCTCTATAGCGATTGTTCTCATTTTTTCTATTTGAGTTCAAAATGGATACAAAAGCTTTTCTTCGATAATTTATAGGAAATTGTTTAGCGTAATCAGAATCCATAGTTAAATGATCACCAACAATAACAATAGTTGTATTTCTATAAAAATCTTGCTGCTTAATCCATTTAACAAAATTTACTACGTCCAAGCTTGAACAATTAATTACATTAGAATATTTATCATTGAAAATAATAGGGCAATGCTCGGATAAATATCCATCTTTCATATGAGTATCCATTGTATACATTGTAAAGTTAAATGGTTGCTCTTTTTGGGATATTTCTGATAATTTTTGTTTAGCAAATAAATATAATTTACTATCTTCATACCCCCACCAAACATAGTAATCTTTAGGTATTAAATCATTTTTAATAGCATATTTATAATCAAAAATATCATAATCACCATGCTCTTTAAAAAACAACTCTGTACCTGCAAATGTAGCATCACTACCTAATAATACGTAGTTCTTATAACCATTATCAAGAAGGATATCGCCTAAAGCTTTCACATTAGAAAAAAAGTGATTTTGTGTAGCCATAGAATTTGGAGATAAACTAATTTTTAATGGTAACCCAGTATTAAAACCAAAAGAAGCCCCCATTGTCCATGTTGTTCCATACATCGGTATAAAACCATTAAGTTCAGAGTTTTCTCCATTAAAAGTATCTGAAGTTTTCGCTAAGTTTGTTAAATTTGTAATCCTATTATCATCAAATACCCCCCCACTCAATTTATCAGCATATGATAATTCCATTGATTCTAAAACTATAAAAATTACATTACGTTTGTTTTCAGGTAAAACAATATTTACTTTATTTGGATCAACGTAATTATTTTCTATAAAATTGCTATTTGTATTTGACTTTTCTAAATAATCATAAAAATCTAACTCGTTAAGAAATAAATAAATTGAAATTAGACTGACCAACAATGTAAATAATGAAATAAATTTTTTACCAACTTTTAATGCTAAAAAGAAACAAAAAGTAAATAAAGCAAAAGCTGGAAAAATAAAATACAAAATAAAATTTTTATAAATACCTTGCTCTACGGTACCTATTGGTGAAGATATTGCGTATAATAATTCCTCTATTTTTGCATTAGGGAACATTTTATACAAACAGAAGATTGCACAAATTATAGAAACATTTAAAATTAAAATAATATAAAAAAAGAATATTCTTAATGTTTTCATAAAAAAACTGTATCAAATAAAGGTTCAATCACTTTTTTATGTGATTGTAATAAATCAAAAATATTTTTTATTGAATAAAAAAAGGTTCTTCTAGTATGTTTGTATTAGCATTAACAAAAAACAGAGAGAGCCTTCGCTACGGATTGTATACATAATAGTACCAAAACACAAGAAATAATTACATGTTATTCTGAATATCTGCATACTCCTTCAAACCTTTATGGTTTTACAAATACCGAAACTACCAAAGTAAAGTCATTATCAGATAGAGATGTTTATTGTTATAAAGGAGAGCTAGCACTTCAAGGTGCTAACAGATATTGCTCTTGTGGTGTTGGATGCATATTGTCAGTGCTATATTAGTTTGACCAACTTTCTGCTTAAAAAACTTTCCTGTTTCTTGCTCCAATAATTTCCTACCCCTGCTCACCTCTTCTGTCAATTTTTCCTTGATATTTATTTTTTTCATTTTCTGTTCATAATTTTGGTCTAAACATATGCTCATTATTAATTTTTTTTTATCTGCTTAAAATTTTTTCTTTCTGTTCTGATTTTTTAGTTTGCAAAGTATTAAACTAAAGGAGTAAGTTCTTTTGGAGTAATCACATGATATTCTGTAATGCTAGCAAATGTGAATGTAAAGAGATTCTCATGTCAATCAAAGGTTTAATAGTTAAATGTAAAGTCCTAACTTTAAAACCAGGTTGTAACATCGAATGTTCCAGTTGTCATTCTTATTTAGTAAAGGATGGTTTTACTCGTTATAAAAGACCATGCCACTTTCTAAATCAAGGCAATAAACCAGAATTTGAGAATTGTTATCTTCAAAGATTAACATGTCCAAACAAGAATTGTCCCGCAAAAATTAAAAGTGGTAACAATGTAACGCATG
>CAZTNG010000125.1:0-4004 GCA_964615195.1 uncultured Enterobacterales bacterium | reverse complement strand
TTTTATTTATATAAATTATGGAGTTTCTATGAGTAATTTAGTGACCGAAATTGATGACGCTAGTTTTGAAGAAAAAGTACTAAACAGCGGAAATAATGTAGTTGTCGACTTTTGGGCCCCTTGGTGCGGACCTTGTAGAGCACTGTCTCCAATTATGGATGAAATAGCTGAAGAAACAAAAAATGTGACTTTTTATAAAGTAAATATAGATAATTCTACAGCTTTTGCTGCTAAATTTGGGGTTAGAAGCATTCCTGCACTTCTTTTATTTAAGGGTAATGAACTTGTTGACAAACACATTGGAGCAGCACCAAAGGATCAAGTAAAAGAACTGATTGAACAGGCTTTTGATTTATAATCACATGTTGCAATCCCTACTAGCCCAATACAAAGTTAGCAGGGATTTGTAGACTATAAGTATAAGGTATACTTATAATTAAAGTGCTTTGAATGTAAATACATAACAATTTCTCCTAGACAATTCGCCATTGTAGTATTAAACTACACTATCAATTTTTTTTAGTATATTTCCTGTCTTTGGAAATACTTTCCATCTTTTTTTAGAACTATTTCTTTATATAAAAGGCTTAGTTCGCTCAATTAATCGTACTTATGAATTTAACAGATCTAAAAAACATGCAACCGGCTGAATTAGTCAGCCTTGGTGAATCAATGGGACTTGATAATATCGGACGCTTAGCTCGCAAAGATATTATCTTCAACATCTTAAAAGCTCACGCAAAAAGTGGTGAGGATATTTTTGGTGAAGGCGTATTACAAATTCTACAAGATGGATTCGGATTCTTAAGAAGTTCTGATAGTTCCTATCTAGCGGGTCCAGATGACATCTATGTTTCACAAAATCAAATTAGAAAATTAAACTTACATACTGGTGATACAATCGTCGGAAAAATCCGACCACCTAAAGCTGATAATGAAAGATATTTTGCTTTATTAAGAGTTGATAGCATTAATTTAGATAAACCAGAAAGTGCTCGAAATAAAATTCTATTCGAAAATTTAACTCCACTTCATCCGTCAGAAAGAATTAGATTAGAACGAGGAAATGGATCAACAGAAGATATTACAGCTAGAATTATCGATTTATCTGCTCCAATTGGTAAAGGGCAGCGAGGATTAGTTGTTGCACCACCAAAAGCTGGTAAAACAATGCTTCTTCAAAATATTGCTCAAAGTATTCATGCAAATAATCCAACATGTGATTTAATTGTATTGCTAATAGATGAACGCCCAGAAGAAGTGACAGAAATGAAACGACTAGTTAAGGGCGAAGTAGTAGCCTCTACTTTTGATGAACCACCTACTAGACATGTTCAAGTAGCAGAGATGGTAATCGAAAAAGCTAAAAGACTTGTTGAGCACAAACATGATGTTATTATACTTTTAGACTCAATTACTCGCTTAGCTAGAGCTTACAACACAGTAATTCCATCATCTGGAAGAGTTCTTTCTGGAGGCATTGATGCCAATGCATTACAAGGCCCTAAAAGACTTTTTGGTGCTGCTAGAAATGTTGAAGAAGGCGGTTCTTTAACTATTATTGGTACTGCGCTGATTGACACCGGTTCTAAAATGGATGAAGTAATTTACGAAGAATTCAAAGGAACAGGTAACATGGAATTACAATTGAGTCGCAAAATTGCCGAAAAACGAGTATTTCCAGCAATTGATATTACTCGATCAGGTACAAGACATGAAGAGTTACTTACAACAAAAGACGAACTCCAAAAAATGTGGATTTTACGAAAATTTGTTCACCCGATGGGAGAAATTGAAGCAATGGAATTCTTAATTGATAAATTATCAATGAGCAAAACCAATGAAGAATTTTTCCAAGCTATGCGCGGATAATACAAGTAATCCCAAGCAAAAAAATTTAAATTTTTCTAAATTCCCCCTTTTAAGTTATATACTTATAAAAGGGGGAAATCAGTCTTTCCTCTAGAATACCCTTTATTTAACTACCTACAAAATTTAATTAGTTTTTTTTATTGCAGATAGTATTCGATCTGCTAAAAAATCTTTCATACATTCGCCATGATTTTCAAGCATTTTAGGAAACATTGAAATAGGAGTCATACCTGGGAAAGTATTAATTTCGTTAAGCAAAATACCTTCTTCATTTGTATAAAAGAAATCAATTCTTGATAAATCCTTAAGTTTTAAAACTTTGAATGCTTTTCTAGCAAATTCTTTAATTTTTATACGTAAGTTTTCAGATAAGTCTGCTTCAACAAGTGTTATTGATTTTGATTCTGAATTGTATTTTTCTTCAAATGTATAGAAATCATTATTGGGTGTAATTATTTCACCAGGATTAGTTATAATAAGTTCACCATTATACTCATATGCGGCTACTTCAAGTTCTCTTGGACAAACCGCCTTTTCTATCAATACATCTTGACTATAACTAAAGGCTTTAAAAATTGATTCATCAAGCTCATCTTCATCTGTTACCTTATAACAACCAACAGACGAACCTTGACTTGCAGCTTTTACAAAAACACTTTTATTAGCTTTAAAAAAGTCATGAGCGACATCTAAGTTTTCCTTATTATCCAAAAAAACAAAAGGAGTATTTGGTATTCCAATGGCATTTAACCAAAGTTTTGTACTAACCTTATTAAAACATAATTTACTACCTTCTGACGGGCAACCTAAATATGGAATATCATTTATTTCAAGTAATGATTGAATATCCCCTGTTTCTCCAGGAAAACCATGAATACAAGGTATAACATAATCTACAGTGATAACTTTTGAATCAACAGTTACCTGTTTATTTCCTGTTACAAAACAACTCTTCCCATCATGAGTCACCCATCCATTCTTGTGGATAATCACCTTAGTAACATGAAAATCTTCAATTAAGGATAATTGCTTTTCTATATACTGAGCACTAACCAAAGAAATATCATGCTCAGAACCGTCACCTCCACATAAAAGGAGGATATTAATAAATTTCATGCCAATGTCCATTGTAAATAAATAAAAATACTAAACTTTGTTAGACTTAGTAAGTTTTGATTATACTTATGTTTATTTTTATTAACAATAATTCTAGTACTTAATAATAAATTATCAGAGCAAATATGCAATAATTAACATCTATCAAAAATCTACTTACCTTTGTTAGGTCTAACATGTTAGAGTAATATAAGGAAATAGGAGAATTATAACTATGAAATTATTTTTTTTACTTTTATGCATAACAAGCAGTCTTTTTTTCACAAATGCTTGCGTTACAGTGTCAAAAGATGGGAAACCAGTTACTAACGATACAACAAAAACTAACGATACAACAAAAATGCAAAAAGAGCTTGCAGAAGCTTTGAATGAAATGAAGGGGGACTACGCCGAACTTGACTATAAACGAACTGATATTATAGTAAAAGATATCTTCGCCGGCGACATGACAACAATAAAAAGCGTACTAGAAAATCCTAATAATTTCGAACCTCCTGTTCTCTTTGCTTATGCTGACCAAGTATTTAAAGCAGGCCAACCTGATATTGCAATGTTTTGGTATTATACAGCGCAATTAAGAGCAAGATCAGATGCTAACAAATCGTATGACAAAACAGTTCAATTAGGTGTTACCAAATTAAGTAGCAATTTTGGTTCAGATATTGGGAAATACGCCTTAGATAATTTAGACGCCTTAGAAAGAACCATGTCAAAAGTTGTTGAATGGGACAAAACAGCTATTAGAAATTATAATCCTAAATGGGTTGCCATCTTGGGTGATGAAGCAAAAATAGGTAGCAAAATTAGATTTAGAGATCCATCTGAATATGAAAAGGTTAATAATGCAACTAGAGATGGTTGGAAACAAGGATTTTCAGCAGCACTAAAACAATTAAGAACCCAATCTAAACGGAAAAATAATTCACAAGATGAATAGCTCATCATAAAGAACAAATTAACTGAGACCAAACGCGAATGTGTGTAAACCCATTTTATCACCATAGATAACACTCGTT
>CAZTNG010000124.1:0-4117 GCA_964615195.1 uncultured Enterobacterales bacterium | reverse complement strand
GTGTGCAGACATCCTACCTACATCAGAACAGGATAAAGACATTATTACTAATATATTTTTGAATAAGGTCACGTTTTTATTGCGCATAAATCTGTAAAAAAGTATAATTTAAAAACTAAAGGTAGCAATCAATGCCACCATGATCTTTAACCAATATAGAGTCGATATTATGCATCCTATGCTGAACATTGCTGTTCGTGCCGCTCGCGCAGCAGGAACTGTTATTTCTTTCAATTTTGAAGAACACCAAAATATTTCCGTTGAGGAAAAAGCAAAGAATGATCTAGTAACCAACATAGATCGTGAATGTGAAAATTCTATCACTGATGTGCTTTTAAAGGCTTATCCTGATCATTGCGTTCAAGGAGAAGAATTTGGTTTAGTTGGTAACACTGATTCAGACCACGTATGGATAATCGACCCAATTGATGGTACTACAAACTTTTTCAAGGGCATTCCTCATGTTGCAGTATCTATTGGTTTAAGAATTAGAGGCGTTACTACAGTTGCTGTGGTTTTCGATCCTATTCGTAATGAACTGTTCACTGCATCTCGTGGAGATGGTGCTCAACTTAATGGTAGAAGAATTCGCGTTTCTGAAAATAGAAACTTGGATGGTACAATTTTAGCGACTGCATTCCCTCATAGAAATAGAGAATATCTTCCAGTTTATAAAAAGATTTTAAGTAGTGTATTTGACAAGTGTGCTGATATTAGACGTGCTGGTACAGCTAGCCTAGATTTAGCATACGTAGCAGCTGGTCGTCTTGATGGCTACTTTGAATTATGTCTAAAGCCATGGGATTTTTGTGCAGGCGAATTATTATGTCGTGAGGCTGGTGCCATTGTTACTGATTTCAAGGGTGGTGCAGATTTTTACAAAACAGGAAATATTGTTTGTGCAAATCCTTACGTAATTAAACATCTTCTTAAAGAAATTATGACTCAAACATCATCTGATGCTAAGTAATAAAATATTTTAAATAAAGTATAAGTACATTAACCCTAGTAAGTTGAATAAACCTATTAGGGTTTATTGTTTATGAAACATAAAAAGGAAATATTCTTTACATTGAGTTTATCATTGCTTTAACCATAAGCTTTTGTAATAGTTCTGGAATTGATTTTTTACCTCGACGTCTTGCTTCATCTGCAACAGCGAGAGCCATTCCTGGCTTAGTAAACCTTCGCAAGGCTACCTCAATCACCTTATTTTTTGTAACATTTTTTGTTCTTTCATAACCTGCAGCTAGGCGATAAACATTATCAAAACCATTCTCATACAAAAAATGCTCTATATCCCTACTAGGCAATAACACTACATTATCTTGATTTCCACCTTTTTCAGCCATATTTACATAGTGCACACCAGCATCATCACCGTCTGCCATTAAGTACCAAGCAATGCCCAATTGTTGAGCCAACTTTATTAGAGGGGTTACACCGCATTGTGCATACTCAACTAACCTTATGCCTTCCGCCACAAGATTAATTCCTAATATAGCTGCAAATTCATTAAGCAACCAAATTTCAGTTTCCCCCTCAACTAACAACCAACACCTCGCAAATAGACTCATTGGTCTATTTAACCTAATATGAAAAGCTATTTTACGAAGTTCATCTTCATTAAAATCTCTAGTATCAATACTATAACTTACTGTTGAATTTACACGTCTACATAAACGTCTTATTGAAGTTAAACTTATAGACGATAATAAATCACCAGAGTTGGTTGTGATTATTTGCTGAATTGGTAGCAACTCAATAACACTCCACAAATCATGCAAAATAGTAGGATGTAAACGACTCTCTATATCCTCAAAAATAACTATTGGTCGAGCATGTTTATCTATCTTTCTCTCACCACGAACTAAGAGCATAGACCCTGCAATGAGAGCTAAAAATAAATGTAAAGTTTTCTTATTTGATTTTTTTAGAATGGTATATAAAGATCCAAATGAATTATTAGAAATAGGCTTATTAACAATATCCCATGTTGTTCTTATACCCTGTCTCGGTTGCCTCATAAATGGAGGCATCACTGAAAAGTAGTGTTCTAAAATTATATTTACAGAATCCACGCCTTCCTTAATTAGTTTCTTTGAAATTTGGTCACCATCACTGCTTACAACGGAGGTAAACAATTTTTTAATTCTATCCTCTAGATATAAATTTTGTGAAAAATCATTAGATTGTGTTTGAGAAAAATATTTACCATTATGACTATATTTTTTTGTTTCAGCATACCCATTATCATTATCTAAATTTTCATTATTTTGAGATAATTCAAAATTTGTTTTTGGGGATTCCATATTTAAAAAAGCAGGTATAACTGAACGACTATCTCTAAGTCGAAAAACAGGGTTTAGCGTCAATAAATATTGGACTAATGGTAAAGAATCCTCTAGAGAAATCATATAACCATGTTCATCTAAAAAACCATGTGTTGTAAATACAGTACCTTTATCATTCATTTCACCTTTTATAAAATAAAATATTCTATGATAGGTATCCAAACATTTCTGCCAAACGGGCTTAAATGCGCGTAAGTGTTTTGCTTTATTTGCAGTTCCTAAAAATAACTCACGAAATGTCAGAACTAGCATTAATTCTGTACGGCTTACACTCTCATCATTATCACCATATTCTTTACGAAAATCATCCTCAGTAAATTCATATGGGATATCACCATTGCCAAGAATGCACCAAAGTGCACGGAGTAAAGAACTTTTACCCCACGAGTTCTCACCAATTAAAACTGTTTGCTTTTCAAAATTTAAACTTAACCGAGAAATTCCTCTATAACCAGAAACTGATATTTTTTCTAGAAACATACAAATCCCCCAAACAAAAAAGCTAAAATCTAAAAAGCCTTAATAATTATATAAAATTAAGAATAATGAAGATTAAAATCCTTTTCATTATAGAGATATGGAAGTTTATTATTTCAATAACAAATCTAAAAGCATTGCATTACGCAAAATTTCAGACAGGAAAACATTTAAATATGTGGTTTACAACACGTTTAAGGCTTAATATAAATCAATTACTAAGCTTTAAACATGTCTTTTTTAACAGGTATGGTTACAACAAAATATATAATAATTGAATATAGAATTAACAACCGCCATCATAGACGGAAACCTTCCACTCAGAACCAATAGCTATTTTATTAGAATAAATCAATCTTACTTGATATCCAATAGCACAAGACTGACTACCGTCAAAGCTACTTAAATTACCATTCGAGAAATAAGCACCAACTCCATTTTTAGGAACAATTAATATTTGTCCCCAATTTGAATTATGAGATCCATTTGATGAAGGAAAGTTCATTGCGGATAAATAAAGATAACATAATTCAGAAGTATCACCACAAGACCTATAACCACTAGCAGAATCCCTTGATTTTAATTCTGAAAAAGAGGCATTTGATTGATATTTTGATGAACTATATTTGTTAGCTTCCCCCATAAAACTAGCAATAATTCCTTCAACTCTTGGTGTTGGTATAGAAAACGTAGTCTGAAAAAATACTTCCGTATTAACAGCTGCATTATAACCTACAATACAACCATTTTTATTAAATGTAGAATATTCACTGTCAGTTACATTAGTTGTATTAGATTGAACTAAACAATACTGATCTAAACCATTAGCTAAAGCTTTTGCTTGAGAAACTTGAATTACAGATTCAACAGTACCTTTAATTCCTTGTAAAACACTAACATTGGCATCACGTTTTAAATCCATAAACTTAGGTATTGCCGTAGCAACTAATATCGCCAAAACAATAATGACAACCACAAGCTCAATTAACGTAAAACCCTGATTCTGCTTTACTTTCATAAACATCCTCTATAATTATTATTTTAGGTTAAGCTCTCAAAAAATCACTTCATACAATTTTAATCAATATTCAAATACTGAATTCGTAGCTTATTAAAATTGCTGTGCATATTATACAATTTTTATACACTTAATCATAGATACAAAATTCTTTAAACAAGAACTAAACAAACATTATTACTTTAGTTTTTATGCAATATTTTAATATAGCTATAATTTCTAATTAAGATTTATACAACAAAAGCTATTTTTTGCTATAAATTAAAAA
>CAZTNG010000123.1:0-4222 GCA_964615195.1 uncultured Enterobacterales bacterium | reverse complement strand
AAAGAACGGATTTTTAATTTAAACTTTTTAATAGTAATTTTCCATTTATGAAAAAGATGAACTAATTTCAATTAAAATACTCCTTAAATACATATCATTGAAATTAAATTATACTCCAACTTCAACATTTTATATAAATTAACCACAAAATAGAAGAATGAATTACTTTGATCAAATTAGAAAAAGAAAAGTTTCATAAACAAAAGATAATAAAATTTAACCATTTAAAATTTAACCATTTAAAATTTAACCATTTAAAATTTAACCATTTAAAATTAAATCAAAAAATAATTTACTAAAAAATAACCCCAATATGTTTATTTAACATATTGGGGTCATGCCACTTTTATACTCATAAATAATGTATTACAAAAAAGAATACAAGATCTAAGCTTTAATTATAATGGGAATTAACCATTAGTTACTCAATGTACTTAAAGTCAATTTCACGAATCTTTTCTTTCCACTCTGCAGGACCAGCTACGTGAATATTATTACCCTGTGAATCTACTGCAACAGTTACAGGCATATCAACGACTTCAAATTCGTACATAGCTTCCATTCCAAGATCAGGGAATGCAATAACTCGTGACTTCTTGATAGCCTTAGATACTAAATATGCAGCACCACCTACAGCCATTAAGTAAGCAGAACCGTGCTTCTTAATAGATTCAACAGCCTGAGGGCCACGTTCAGATTTACCAATCATACCGAATAAGCCTGTTTCACTTAACATAGTTTCTACAAACTTGTCCATACGAGTTGAAGTTGTTGGGCCAGCAGGTCCTACTACTTCGTCACGAACAGGATCAACTGGGCCAACGTAGTAAATAAACTTACCGTGTAAATCTACACCTTCTGGTAATGGCTTACCTTGAGCAATAAGATCACAAATACGCTTATGAGCAGCATCACGACCTGTAACAATTGTACCATTAAGAAGTAATGTTTCACCTGTTTTCCAAGTAGCCATTTCTTCCTTAGTAATATTGTTTAAGTTTACTCGGCGTGCATTATCTGAACCGCCAATTTCGATATCTGGCCATTCATCTAAAGAAGGAGGAACTAAATCTACAGGACCTGAACCATCAAGGGTAAAATCAATATGACGTGAAGCTGCGCAATTAGGAATAATTGCAACTGGCTTTGCAACTGCGTGAGTTGGATAAGACTTAACTTTAACATCTAATACAGTAGTCAAACCGCCCAAACCCTGAGCACCAATACCAAGCTTGTTAATCTTATCATAAAGGCTTAAACGAAGCTTTTCTTCAGAAGTTTCTGCACCCTTTGCAATTAACTCATCAATATTGATAGGATCCATTAATGCTTCTTTAGCAAGAACAGCAGCCTTTTCCATTGTACCGCCAACACCAACACCAATCATTCCAGGAGGACACCAACCAGCACCCATATGTGGAAGTTGATCTAAAATCCAATCTTCAATTGAATCTGATGGATTAAGCATAATTAACTTAGACTTGTTTTCTGACCCACCACCCTTTGATGCAATAAGAACTTCAACCTTATCGCCAGGTACCATTTCAATATGAGTTACAGCCGGAGTATTATCCTTGGTGTTTACTCGAGCACCAATAGGATCTTTTAAAACACTCTTACGTAAAGGATTATCTCTATCACAATATGCTCTGCGAGTACCTTCATTTACCATTTCTGCAACAGTCATGTCGCCGTCAAAAGAAACCTTCATACCAATTTTTACAAAACAGGTAACAATACCAGTATCCTGACATAATGGTCTATGACCAATTGCACACATTTTTGAATTAACTAAAATTTGGGCTAAAGCGGATTTTGCTGAAGGATTTTGTTCACGATCATATGCTTTTTTTAAAGCTTTCACAAAATCTAGTGGATGATAGTATGAAATATACTGTAGCGCATCATAAATTGAATCAATAAAGTCTTGCTGCTTTATAACAGTCATGTACGACTCCTTGTTGATGATAGGGAAACACCTTTTAGTGATAAAATTAAAGCTTATCACTAAAAAACTAAATTATTATAATCATGATTAAATATAAAATAACCATGCCAAATATATTTACCTAATAGGAAATATTTTCACATAACGCTGTGATTATAGCACGAACCATGTAAATTAAAAGATTGAATAGCAAACGATAAGATAAAACAAAGCCAAACTCAAATTAATAAGATTGATAATTATATTTTTCTGAAAAAAACATTAAAATATTAATCTACGTAGTTATACATTTATAAAAAATTTTCTTCTATATTTTTATAAAAAGACATAATAACAGCTATTCATCAATGACGAATAATATGTAACAGTTAGTAAAAAAACTTTTTTATATCGTTATTTTGTGATTTTGACCTTATAACTACTTATTATTTGCTAAATTTCCTCAAAAATCATGACTTTAAGCCGTTATGTTAATTATAAAATATGATAAAGTAACTAAAGATTTTTAATATTAAGATTTTATAAATATTTTTAAGAAAAAAGTCTAGTTTGTTTTTTTTAGATAGTAGGATGAATATGGTTTTAACAATAACCGTAATGTGTATTGCTTTTGCAGTTCTCATGATAATCGCCTACATGGTGTTTAATGACTATCAAGTTCAGCAAGAAATTGACAAAAAGCTACTCATTTCAAAACAAAAAGAAATTATCAATGAAACTGACGATATATTACTAAATGTAACACAAGTTCCATATAGTTCTAAGCTTGTTATTATATTGCAAACAAGAATTCTTAGCGCCTTAAAACAAATATTAACAGCAACTCCAAATGCCATACAAATAAAACAGCGCATCGAAGGCATAACAGAGCAAATAAAAAATAGCCAAGCGACACCTCCAACTGAACCTTCATTTACTCCGCCTAAAGATACAGCAATGGCATTAAAAATGTTAAAGGTTTTACGTCGTTTACGCAAAATTATTCGCATAGAGTTCAGCCGAGGTCGTATGTCACAAATTGACCTAGTAAGAGAAGATAAACGCTTAGAGATAATGATTTTTAAAATTCAATTTAGTAATCTTCTACGCAATATAGACGAATGTGAACTTACTAAGCAATTTGGAACAATGCAACAATTGATTGCTAGTGGACTAAATTCATTACATAAACTAAATATTCAGGATGCTTGGCTAGAATCAGTGCAAGAGCACTTAACAACCAAACTTGATGAACTTAACAGAGAAATTTCAGCAAAACATCTTCAAGAATCTCAGCAAGAACGAGCTAAAGAAGAGGATGATATTGATATGCTTTTCCAACCAAAAAAGAAATGGTAATTGCATTATTTATTATCTTAATAAATTTTCAACTAAATCTTAAATTTCACAAAAACTACAACTTTTTAGGATGTAGTTTTTATGTTTTATATTACTTATTAAATTTGCGTTTATATACGTACAATAAAACCACTAAAAGCCTTTACATCAACCTATTACTATATGATGATCAATCATCATCAATAATTTCCAATTTGAATACGTTTATAGTATCAATATCAGGACAACCAAAAACTGCTGTACCTTTAGGTTGACCAGGTATAGATCCACCATAACGCAAAATATCAATATAAGGGAATGCTACATGCATTGCCATTGGACAAATTTCACCTCTTTGAGTATCAAAGTCAAAACATTGACCAATCTTATGGCCTCTATGACATCCACGACAGCCTTTTTGGTCAATAATACTTATTTTTATTTTGGGTCTTTTGGCCATTGTTATATTTCCTTAAATTAAATTATATTAGCTAACTAAAATAGTTGAAAAATGCAATTCATGAGCATCTATAAACTATATTTTACATAATAACTTGTAATAAAATTTATTTTCTAGTTATTTATGGAACATAAATGCATATTTTGTCGATTTTATTTTTATCACATGTAAAAGACCTCCTATAAAAAATTACAGGAGGTCTATATTTTTGAAAATTACCTAAATCAAACTAATTATAATTTAGATTGTTTTGAAAGAAATGGCAAGTTTATTAAAGTTGACAATACTGCAAAAACTATAATTGAGGAGAAGATTAATGTAGCCATTGAAGAAACAATATTTGTATGGGACAAAGCCATTAACCCGAAGCATGATGCAGTAGACACCGTAATAATTAATAATAACTTAAACACCCTTTGATAATTAGAAATATTCATAAAACGGTATTAGGTCGCTATTATTTTAGGCATGAGCAAAATTTTTAAATTTTTTTCATG
>CAZTNG010000122.1:0-4314 GCA_964615195.1 uncultured Enterobacterales bacterium | reverse complement strand
TGCAACGAGTGATGCGTATTGATATCCAAAATAGACTATGTTAGTGAAAACATATCATTAAGTTATTTTTAATAACATCTAGTACGTGGGAAACATATCTAAATTATACTAAGATTTTAAAATATGTAATGGATTTTCTATTAGAATGATAAAGGTCCAGCAATGCCAGACCTTTTATGCTTAGATTTTGATTTCAACCTTTAAGGTAGATTTGAATTCAACTACAAAATGATCATCATAAACAGTTATATGCTCAATTAAACGTTTGGTAAGATTATCATCATAGGTGGTGATTTGAGTTTCTTGTTCATCCAAAAAAGCTTGTAAATCTTTCAGTTTTTGACACTTGCCTTCTTGTTGTGCCACATCTAATTGTAGTTGATATTTTTTGTCCCTGAGACTTTCTATCTTATCACCAATATTGTCGTAATTTTTGTGTTGCTTTATTTTAGTGATGAGTTCCTTTTGTAGTTCTTCAATCTCTTGGTCAATATGCTTTATAGCATCTGTATTATCAAGTTTGAGTGCTTTATCAATATTCTTCTTAAGTTGTTCTAGTATATCGTGCTTTGCAAAAATAGAATTAATAGCTTTAACAACCGCATCTTGTAGCTGTGATTCCTTAACAGTTATAGAACAGCATTCTGTTTCAGCATATTTCTTATTAAGCCTCGATAAACAACGCCATACAATCTCCCTTCTTCCACGAATATTCCAATGTGTACGTTGATAGAATTCACCACAATGAGCACAAGTAACAAGATTTGATAAAGCAAATTTTCCACTGTAAATTCTTTTCTTTCCGGTTGGAGTTTCTAGTGATGTTCGTTTTACCATTTCTTCTTGAACAAGCATAAATAGCTCTCTTGGAATAATTGCCTCATGGTTATTTTCAACGTAATACTGAGGAACAACACCGTTATTTACTGTACGTTTTTTATTAAGAAAATCTGTTGTTATTGTTTTTTGCAATAATGCATCGCCCATATATTTTTCATTAGTTAAGATTAGTTTTAATGATGATGAGTGCCAACGTTCGCCTCCAGCAGCTGTCTTAATTCTATCTCTTTCTAACCCTTTACCAATGCTATAATAACTTTGTCCTTCAAGATATTCACGATAGATGCGTTTGATGATCTCAGCTTCTTCCTTATTAATAATAAGGTTACCTTGGTCATCCTTATCATACCCAAGAAAACGACTGTGATTAATAAACACTTTACCTTGTTGGTAACGATACTGAATTCCTAAACGTACATTTTGAGAAAGACTCTCACTCTCTTGCTGAGCAAGTGATGCCATAATGGTAAGCATAACCTCCCCTTTTGCATCTAAAGTATTGATACCTTCCTTCTCAAAAAATACAGCAATATTCTTCTCTTTAAGTTTTCTAATATAATTAAGGCAATCTAGAGTATTTCTAGCAAAACGACTAATTGACTTTGTTATGACAAGGTCAATCTTTCCATCTAAACAATCTTTTATAAGACGATTAAACTCCTCTCGCTTCTTGGTATTTGTGCCTGATATACCATCATCAGCATATATTCCAGCATATTCCCATACAGGATTCTTTTTGATGAACTCCGTATAGTGTTGTACCTGTGCCTCATAGCTTGTTGCCTGTTCTTCAGTATCTGTTGACACACGACAATACGCAGCTACTCGCATTTTAGGTGTTTCATCGTTAACAATTCTGCTTCCAATTCTATGTTTAGCAGGAATTATTGTAACTATCCCCATATCAAACCTCACATTTTATTAAACTATATACGTATGATGCTTGTTCATACGGATCTTTAAATTTCTTTTTATTAGGCTCAAAATAAAAATTTTGAGGTATTCCTTTAGGCTCTTTTTTAGAAAAAATAGTCTTTTTCTTAAAAAGTTCATATCTACGCAAGCGTTCATTCTCCGCCGCATCAAAGGTAACTCGGTCTATAATTGGTGGATAAAAATCATCACCAATATAATGCTTATTACAAAGAATAGCTTTAACTGATGTATGAGTTAGTTGTAGGCCTACAGCTTTAGCAGCCGCCACAAAACTTAAACCTGAAATATACCCATCAAAAATCTTTTTAACTTTCTCAGCTTCATCAGTATTAATTAAAGCCTTTCCATCCTCTATCCTATACCCCAAAAATGTGCTACCTATTCTCATACAATTTTCTCCTTTAGGTTAAGTCCACACTTTAAATGAAACTCAAATTCAGACTGAGAGTGCACAACAACATAATCAACAAACTTTTCAAATAGCTCTGCATTAAAAACTTCTAGCATTGGACTTTTATTGGTGAATTTAAGAATATCTCTCAAGGCATCCGTTTTTGATAATCCACCATTTATTTGATCCCTTAATTGTTGCTTTTTAACCATAAGAGTTTCCTGGTCTATAAGTAGTGAATTATTCTCTTGAGCATATGCACTTGGATCTATATAACCTCTTGTCATAATTAGCTTTAAATTTTGTCTGCGTTGTAAAATCTGTCCTACTTGCTGGTCTAACTCACTCATTTGAGAAAAGATTATTTTATGATTGGGAGTTATTATTGAATTTAATAGTGTTTGTAATATTTCTTTTCTTCCAAAAATTAGCTTATTCATCATGGTAGTAAAAGCATCTTTTAACGATGTTTCACGCACATACTTCATTGAACAAATATTCTTATTTTCAACATGTGTTTTACAAACCCAAGCAACATATTTCTTATTTCCAGGGGTATTAATTCTGCGTTTAAATAAAGAACCACACTCACCGCATACTATTTTTTGCGAAAAACAGTAGCGATTATTACAAATTTTTCCACTATCAAATATTTGTTTTACCCTTGAATTTTGGCTAATCACCCCACCAGCGGCCTCAAAAATTTCTTTACTCACAATTGCTTCATGGTGGTCTTCTTCATAATATTGGTCGACAGTACCATTATTTATATGTCTGTTAAATTTAGAATCTGTGTAGGTTTTTTGGTAAAGGCAAGCACCTATGTACTTTTCATTATGAAGAATTCCTAAAATGCTTGATGAATACCAAACACCCTTTTTTCTAGCAGGCACATTCAATTCATTAAGTGTTGTTGCAATTTTGGTTGCACCTTTTCCGAGTAGTGCTTCATTAAAAATGAAACGCACCCACTTAGCTTCATCCTCATTAATGATTAAAGTTCCATCACTTAGGCTATAACCATAAGGAGCATAACGAAATTTATATTTACCATTTATAAAACTATTGCGAATACTCCATTTAGTGTTTTCAGATATAGAAATTGATTCGTTTTCAGCCATATTGCTCATAACAGATAAAAACAATTCAGTTTCCATCGTTCCAGTATTTAGGTTCTCTTTTTCAAAATAGATTGGTATTCCAATGTTAAGCAATCTGCGTACTAACTCTAAGCAATCAGTGGTATTGCGTGCAAACCTGCTAAGTGATTTAGTAACAATAAAATCAATTTTTCCTTCATCACAATCACTCATCATCTGCATAAGAGCTGGTCGCTTATCTTTTTTGGTACCGCTGATACCCTCATCATAGTAAATACCAGCAAACTCCCACTCAGGATTTGAGGTTATATATTCCTTGTAATGAGCTTTCTGTGTTTCTAAACTTACAAGTTGATCTTCTGAATCTGTAGATACTCGGCAATAAGCAGCAACTCGCAATTTTTTATTAATCTGCCAATTAGCTATAGATTCAATCTTGGTTATCTTTTTCATGCCTTAGATTCCCTGGTGTTGTGTGCTACATATTTGCTCTGTGTGAAAGTTATATCAACACAATAATCAAATGATTGGTGATAATAATGTGGGGAAAGTGACCTTGTTCTCTGCCATAATTAAATGATATTCTTCATCAGTTATAAGGCCTTTAGATAACAACTTTTGAGTGATTTTTTGGGCTTGGATAAAATAGAATTCCTGTTGTAATTGTTCTTGGGTGATAGGTTCAACTGGAATAGTTGGTTTGTTGGATGGTGTAACTTGAGATACGAGCATTGATTACTCTCCTGTAAAAATAAAGTCCTACTTACTAATGCTCAGAAGTAAGCAGTTTTTACAAAAAATCTTTCAGAAACTTTCTTCCTGCGCCCAGAAGTAGATTGTTTTATAAGTCTATTTCTAAAAAGTGAACAAAATCTATTTCGTGTGTCTATTCGCAAATCGTTACCTCCTACAATCTACTGGACGTGAAGGGCGATTTTGAGCGGATTTATTTTGGGGAATGTGGCTGAGTGGTTATTTGGTAAGCAGAAATTGCAGGGGTATTTCCCGGATGTTGATGACTTTACAGTTGAAGACACAGCTGGCAGT
>CAZTNG010000121.1:2953-4361 GCA_964615195.1 uncultured Enterobacterales bacterium | reverse complement strand
ATTAATAAAAATTATTACTCAATTTGCAAAAGCAATAAAGCTAATTAAACAAGGCTTGCTCTTAATTCAGCACCAGTCTTAGCACTTAAATAAGCAGGAGCTATATCTAATACTGTACGACAACCAGTTTGACCTTCTTTGTTGAGCTTATAAGCAGCACGAGCATAAGCAACTAAAACACTAGAAGTAAATTCAGGATTAGAATCAAGCTTTAAGCTGTATTCAATAATATGCTTGTTTTCTAAGTTTGCGCCAGTCTTTCCAGAACGAATTACAAATCCACCATGAGCAATACCACTATGATCACGATTAAATTCTTCTTCAGAAATGAAATTTACAGTAGTGTCATAATCAGAGAAATAATTAGGCATAGTCTTTATTTCATTTTCTACATATGCTGCATCTGCACCAGCTTCTAATACTACAAAACATTCACGAGTATGCTTTTGTCTAGTAGTTAATTCTGGATCAGAACCTGATCTAACTGCTTCTAGAGCTGCTTCAACTGGTATAGTATATTGCTTAGCATTCTTTACACCCTTGATTCTTCTAACAGCATCTGAATGACCTTGGCTTACGCCTTTACCCCAAAAAGTATAATCCTTACCATTAGGTAAAATTGCATTAGCATACAATCTGTTTAAAGAGAACAAACCTGGATCCCAACCTACTGAAATAATACCAATCTTACAACCTTTCTTAGCAGCTTGATCTACACTTTCGTAATGCTGAGGAATCTTAGCATGAGTATCAAAACTATCAATAACATTGAACATTTCTGCGAATTTTGGAGTCTGCACAGGCAAATCTGTAGCACTACCACCACAAAGGATCATAACGTCAATCTTATCCTTCCAAGCTTCTGCATCAGAAATAGCCACAACAGGAACATTTGTACTAGCAATCTTTAAAGCTGAAGGATCTCTTCTTGTAAATACTGCTACTAACTCGGTATCAGGGTTTTGTTTAATTGCGTTTTCAACGCCACGGCCTAAATTACCATAGCCTAAAATACCAATACGAATTGTCATTTTTAACTCCATTACTTCAAAATACGACATAAATAATGCGATATGACATATATGATAACACCAAATTATTTCTTACGTGCTATCAAAGTGCAGTCAAAATACAATTTTGTGCAAAAAAATTAACGGTATAAATTTTTGTCATTTACGACAATACTATTTTGGTGCAACTGCATATTTTTAGTGCACGTTTTGCATAAAAATAGAGCTTTATTTTTATAAATAGAAGTTTTTTAATCACTTAAAAATTTTTAACGTATATGTACAATAAAAAATAATATGAGACACTTGTATAGAAATCAAGTTACTAATATAGTAATATTATTTATAGCAATAATATAATATACTAAACGCTTTACTAAAAATAATATATTTTAGTA
>CAZTNG010000121.1:0-2853 GCA_964615195.1 uncultured Enterobacterales bacterium | reverse complement strand
TAATTAAATTAGATTTATCTCCACGAACAATACATTGCTTAAGAAAAATAAATATTAATTATTTAAGCCAACTCTTAAGAGTGCCTGATACATATTTAAGTAGCTTAAATGGACTAGGAGCTAAATCATTAGAAGAAATACACAAATTGAAAATACTTGTTGAATCAACAACAAATATTGATTGCAATATAAAAAATATTTCTCCTCTAAACGACTATCGTCAAAAGGAATTATTGGTAATTAACATTGCATTCCCTGAAAAAATAAACTTAAATATCAGTAAAATACTCTTTAAAACCAAAAATGGACTTCTTCTAGAAGATGCCCCACTTACCGATTTCAATCTACCTATTAGATGTATAAATGCATTTAATAATATAAATATTTATAGCATTAAACCTGTAAGCTTATATCCAATTAAAAATCTTAAAAACATCCGCAATTTAGGTGAAACAACAATTAATTTCCTTGCCAAATATCTTCATGATATTACAGAAATTGAATGTACAAATTTAGATAAAAATGAAATCATTCTTAAAGGATATAATGAATATTCCGAGCAATTAAAAATACAATTACAAAATTTTAACTTGTATTTTATCTATGAAAAAATATTGATTGAGCTTAATGATTTTATACATGAAAAGTACAAGAACATTCCAAATCCAAATGATGTTTTAAATAAAGAATTTTTTAAAACATATGTATTAAACTCTATCATAATTAAAAAAACACTTACTAACCATATTTTTAATATAATATCCAATTCATCAGATATTATTACAAAGGATAATCTAAAATTAGCAATACCTAACATTCTGTTATATGACGAATTAATCGATAAATTAATTACAACTTTATTAACCCAAAAACTTATTGAAAGTTATAAAACTGGATATCGCATTTATCGGCCTTATTTCAAAGATTGGGTACAAACTCTAAAGCCTAATCAAAAATTAGCTGTAACATACAGAGTTCAAAATAAAACTTTAAATGAATGTGGTACCTTACTAGGCAATATGACAAGAGAAAGAGCTAGACAACTCATATGTAAAGCAACACTTAATAAACCAAAACTAAAAGAAGATGAATTTGAATATTGGTTTAAAAAATATTATTTTACCTATGAAACCATGAATACTATATTTAAAATTACTCTAGATAATTATAATTATTTAAAAGGCATATACGATAGAGGAAAATTATCTATTGAAGACATGGTTAATGATGAACAAATAACACCTGAATTTAAAATAAGGTTATTAAAATACATAAATCGAAATAAGCTTTTAATAAATGGCGAATATATTCAAATTAATAGACATGCTCTTTGTCGTAAATTAGCACATCAAATTTGTGCTGAGACTGAAATTGAAATATCAGATTTTTACCAACAATATATCAATTTATTAAAAAATTATAACTTAATCAATAATAATAAGTTAACTTTTGCTAATAAAAGAGCATTTGAAGCTAGAATTCAAAATTCAATGTATATTTTAATGTCGTTAGGACACAAGATCAGATATTATCCTTTTAATGAGTATGATATTGAAGAATTTGTTAATGAACTTCATTTAGAAAATTTTAAAGATGTTGAAATATCAACTTACAAATTAATAAGCGATTATCCTCAACTCATGGAACAATATAATATAAAAAATGAATATGAATTACACAATTTTCTAAATAAGACCCAATCAATATGGAATAATAATAAACAATTTGAGGTCGTTATTACAAGAATGCCAATGATATCCTTTGGTAACGCTAATAGAAGGCAACAAACCATACAGTTATTGAATCAAGTTTCTCCTGTAACCTCAAAAGAATTTAGTTTATTTTATGAATCAGAATTTGGTGTGCGTAGTGCAACAGTAATAGCCAATATGCATAAATTTATTGAACAATATTATCACAATGGTTTTTATGAAATTAATCAACAATTATTACTAAAAGAGGAAGAATATTTTTTAAAAAATAAATTAATACATGATTTTTATTTAATCTCAGAAATAAAAGAATTATTTGCCCATGAATTTGGGCAAGAAGCTGTATCTCATCTTAATTCAAGATGCTATAAGCTTTTAGGTTTTAAAATTTATTCTTTATTTATATTGAAAAATACAATGCATTCATTATCTGACTATTTTAAAAAATTAATAGATAATAATGATGACTCAACCATTACAAAATTAATGTCCATTGATACCAAGGTTGATGTATTGTTTTACAATACTTTAAATGAACATCTAGAAAATTTAAACATATTAGAATATCAATATAAACAATATGTATCATTTAAGAAATATAATTTAATTCATCCTCTCTGCACAAAAACTAACATTACAGACTTTATCAATTACATATATGAATTTACAACAAATGAATTTTTTACAATAGATTATCTAACAAAGCAAGGTACTATACAAAATACGCTATTATATGATTTAGGAGAGGACTCATTTTTTTACAATGCCCTATTAAAAAATTCACACAAATTTAACTATATTAGATGTGCTAAATCCTTTATTTTTTACAAAAAAAACGGTACTACCAAGAGCTCTCTTGATTTTATTAAATATCTTTTAAATTCTTTGAGAAAGATAAATATAAATGATTTTATTACGTATATCTATACAGAATATGGCATAAATACAACTAATTATAAAGTTTTATCTCATATCGTGGATTCAGATATTTTCTATGATAAGTATACTAAAATTTTATACTATACTCTTGAAGACTATTACTTAGCAAACAAGCATACAATAGATATTAATACGAGTACTCATTGAGAACGAAATAATATTAAGGATAAAAAATCAATATTAAAAACTATTGAGAAACTAT
>CAZTNG010000120.1:0-4481 GCA_964615195.1 uncultured Enterobacterales bacterium | reverse complement strand
ATTAAATAATCTTACTTTTTTAGTGCGTATAAAAGATTTCTCAGGTAAATAAGTTGCATCGAAATTGTTATCTAGCCATAAATTATCAAATCTAGGCAAGGTTGTTGGCTGACAAAGTTGTAAATCGTAGAATTCACAATCACTTAAGCACCAAAGATATAGTAAATTATTATTTTTTAACTCTGCAAAACTTGTATGTAAAACACCATTATTAGGCATGTTTTCAATAATCGAAATACTGACTCTGCCAAACTCGTTATTTCTACTTTTACCAATTCTTAAAGACTTAGAATTAACAAAGTCCTTTACTAATTCAACATCTTCTTCACTAACTTGAATATATCCCATAAATCTTTGATTTCTACGTATTAAAGACATAGAAAACAGCTTTCCTTCAGCTGCAGTTTGTGATTCATGGTTTATAGAAGTTTTCGTTACCGAATTAGTTTTAACCACTAATTTTTGTAAAGTACTATTCTCATTTGGGCTATAACCTAATATATAACCTTCTCTCTCCTGTTTAAGTTGTTGATCATTATCTTCAAAATCAGCACAAGCATTAACATAATCTTTAATTGTTTTTTGAGAAAGTTTTGCGTAATGAAGACTTGAAGGAACTGGCAACGCAAGTCTAATATAGCTAGATGTTTCATTGTCTAATTCAACTGGCAAACAATTACTAAAGCAAGTTTTATTATTTTGAAGTAAATTAAACCATCTATTCGAATTTAGATCTTCACCATTACGTAAACCAAATTGAGCAAAAGCGCCCATAATTGCACTACCGGGAATAAAATCTAAACACTTATTAGCGAAGGATTTTGCATGACTTTCACTTATCGAGATGTCATCAAGTGTTGTTAGTAAAAAGTAAACTCTCTTCATTACTTTTGCTCCTTCAATATCAATTTACAAAGTCCAAAACCTCGTCTTCTTTTATTTCCTATTTCAGATACTAATGCACAAACATTATTTAACAAATTAGATAAAGTAATTAGTTTTTCAACGGACAAATGCAAAACTTTATCATCTAATTCTACTTCTGCATTTAAACTAATAGGTACACAAACCTCTGTTGAGCGAAGTGATTGATGTTTGGCTACACCATTGTCATTTATCATTGTATTTTGAATTACTCTAAAAAATTCATCTTGGATTTTTTTACAATTATCATCTTCTAAAATTTTTTGTTTAACATCAGCATCAATTTGCGCATTTGAAAACTTTAATGCTCCTTCTGTGTCAAGTTCGTTAGTGTTTAAACTATTTTCAAGGGATGATCCTTCAACTCCAAATAATAAGTTTTCTAATGCTTGTTTATCATCTGCTATTTTGTTAAACCAACCATTACTTAATGCAATACGGAATGCATCCTTGTAAATACCTTTAATAGCTTTTCCTGGTACATATGGGAATCCATCATAATCCTTAATCGTTGTAGAGTCAGCATAAGTTCCAGCTTCTCTTCCTGTACCAATTGACCAATAACTTAGGAAATTGATATTTAATTTATATTTCTTCATAAGATTTACCTAAAATTATTAATAGAACCATACAAAACATTTATATCATCTAGAATAGTAATTAATTTATTATTATTATCATTATCTTCAACACACCATGGAATATCATTATTGTTAATATCTTTAGGGTGGATAAGATTTTTATTGTTCCCAAAGAAATCGTTAAAGAAGTTATCTATATTTCTTTTTTTACGTTTTTCTATACCATTATAAATTTTGCATGCTTCATTAAAATCACCTTTAGCAATCTCAGTAAGCATTTTTCTAAATCTAGCGTGAATCTTTGAATCAACAAAATTTCTGATAAAATTATTTATTAAATGTTCAAGGCTCATTTCATTATGATTATAGTTTTCTTGATCATCATCATTATTGGTATAGTATGCAGTATCACCTGTTGAAATAATTTTGGAATTACCAGTTGCATTTATATTGAATGCTCTTTGCTCTTCGATGATGTTCTTTATGTTATCATTTGTTGAGACATTCATTCTAAATATAGATATAGCAGAAGCACCGACTGATTCTTTTTTAATATTTTTTGTTAATTTATTATCAAAACTGTATTTTTTTGTTTTTGACTTTGCTAAAGCATCAGCCAACTGTTCTACTAAAGAACTAGATACGCTGTATGGATGATTTTCTTTATTAAATAAAATTCCACCACTAGTTGTTATAAAACTAATATTAGAACCATCTAAATAAGAATTTATTTCTGGATTTTTAATTTTTTCTTTAGACAAATTCTTGAAGTTCTTACAATACTCTATGCTGAAATCTACTGCATACTGTGCTTCAATAATTATTGTTAAATCATCTCCTCCAAGAACTAAAGGTCTAAACAAGAAAGGATTTTTGCTACCATCATCATTACTCTGATAATGTCTTTCGTAAATGGTTTTAAAAGAATTTTGAGCAGCTTTTTCAGTTACCTCCCCTAAAATATTTGAAAAATCACGCATAACCTTGCTGTATTCATTAAAATTAGCACAATTCTTCAATGCATTATTTTTGATATTTCTTAAAAGTTGTCCTATACCGTTGCCATCTAAATGGATAACAGCAACATTCTTGTCTTCATCTCTATCCACGGATTTGAAAAAGTAATCATAAAAATCTTTTGAAACTTTTTCATAATTTTCTACCTTTTTAAGGAACTTCTTATACAGGATATAATTAACATTAAATTTCTGAGCGAGGTTTATTCTATCTGTGGTTAAATCCTTATTCTCTGCAACTGCACAATAACCAGTTTGTGGCGTTGTTTGTATCAATGTTGTAGCGTATGGTATCGATAAGATAGGAGTGTTAAATGAAATTGTTAGTTTATGCATAGCCCTAGTTAGAAATTCCGAAAAATTTTCACTATCATTCTTTACAACTAAAGCATCTGAAAAAGACATATATGGAAACTTTTGCTGAAATAAAAAAGTCCAATATTGTCTAAGTTTTTTAAGTTTTTCTTGATCTTCACAATAGCAATAGAAAGTTCCACCTTTACATCTAAAAAAATTAAATGTCACAGAAGAAGTACCAGAATTTAAAATATTACTTGTTTCTTCCAAAGAAGTAATAACTTTATATATCTCACTAGCTTCAGTTGTATCAATAAGTTCTGCAAGCGCATCGCTTATCATAACCACATCTTTTAATTTTCCAGATCTTGATAAATAACTCTGAATTGCTTTAGTTTCAAACAAATAAACGGATATAGCCATTAACAAATCCCCAAACTATTTTTTATTATAACTTTTTGTAATCTTCAATCATTTCTTTGATAAAACTTTTTAAGTTATTTTCATCCTTCAGTATAATTTCAGCCTTCAGTATAATTTCAGCCTTCCGTAAATTTTTAGCCTTCAGTAAATTTTTATCCTTCGGTAAATTTTTATTTTTAGTGTCAATATTATCACCATGTGCTAATGCATTTCTGATAGGCCTCAACGTTTCAAAGTTTTCACAAAAATCTTTAGAATAGGATTTAATGTTGAAATCTATTCTCTTTTTTAAAGCTTCATCACTCAACCCAAATGCGTTTTTATTATCTTTAAAAATTTTGAATGCTATCAATTTCCAAAAATCAAACTTATCTTTGTCTGTTGTTTGTTTTTTTTCAACTTCTATTTCTTCGTTAGTTAATGAATTAGTTAATAAACATGAATTTTTATAAAACTCTATTAATCCTTCAAAAAGGTAAATAACAGATCTTAAATAATCACCGCAATCTAAATAGCTTTTTGCACAATTGATTTTTCTAACATAGTCTTTATTGTTATCAATCCAATTGCCAATTCTTTCTTTATATTGATCTTTTACAACATTAAAAATGGCAGAGTTATCATTTTCTAATATGGTATTTACACACTTTGAAAGTGCTGGTAACTCAGCTGTTGAATCAACATTTAATAATCTTTCAGTAAATGATGCCTTATTTATAGTTTTTGCAGTATATTCATCCGCAATTTTAGTATTTACTAATAATTCGCTAAAACATGACAAATCACCACTTTTATCATATTTTGCAAAAGAACTACTCCATTCGTTTAGCTCTAATAATGCTCGCATGTCAATAATTTCTATAGGCTCCTCTTTATTGGATTGCTCCTTTTTCCATGCGTAATAAATATGATCAATAGTTACATTTTTTGCTAACTTTAAATATTGAACTATAGAAGAACCTAATAATGGCATGATTCTGTACCCATGAGTTGTATCTAAAGTTACGTGATCATTTTTAGGAATTTCACTATTAATAGCTTTGAAAATGTCAATATGATCATCATATTTCATGTTATCATTAACCGCTTTTAGATAGATTTTTACTTTACTAGTTTTTGATGAATTGTTTTTACTACAAATTTTTGTTAGGTTTTCTTGAATACGTACTAATTTTTCACTTTCTGTACAATGACTTTCTTGAATAGAAGAAATATCTGAAAAATATTTTTCAATCTCATC
>CAZTNG010000119.1:0-4553 GCA_964615195.1 uncultured Enterobacterales bacterium | reverse complement strand
ATTAATTTATATATAATCAAACAATGAAGAATTATTTACCAAACTAAAGGTTTGCTGAGCAATATTCAATGCATTTTGTTCTTTTAGTAAAGCCTCAGTTGCATCGTAAATATCCACTTCTGATATATTTGCCTTAGCTTCCTCTTTGATTACATTAAGAGAACTATTTGATTCAATAACATTTTCAATATTAGAAAGTCTTCCTCCAACATGACCTAATGCAACGTTGACGTTTTCTTTCGCATTTTCAATATTTATTTGCCCTTGAGAAAGAATTTCCATTCGTTCAGAATTTGACAAACTATCATCACGCAATGCAGAAATTACATTAGCTATGGAATTTAAAACATTATCATTTTTAGGAGCATCTATTTCAATAGTTGTTGAATTAGCACCATTGTCCAAAGATATATCCATACCATTAAATGTTATTGTATTACTTTCACCTACAGTTCCTGATTGTAAAACAGATCCATCACGATTTGATATTAATTCATATTTTCCATCATCTGATTTATTAAGAGTTAATGAATTATCCCCACCACTTTGGTAATAAGAATTAACATATGAATTAAATACTGAAGCATCTGAATAAGTTAGAGTTGAATTATCATCTGGTGTTGCAGTACGACAAATTTGTGACTGTTGAAAAACTGTTAATCCACTATCAGATGTCGTTACTTTTACAGATGGAGCTACCTTTACTTGACGATAGCTAGAATCAGCCTGGCAACTATAGGTACCATCAGATTGTTTTACCATTGTTGGCTGCAATGATTGAGAACCACTGAAAATATATTCGCCATCTGCAGTTTTGGTATTTGTTAAATCAAAAATCAAATTTAAAGATTCTTCCAAAGATGTTGCAATCGCTTCAAAATTATAATTATCTAAAGTTCCATTAACAGCTGATTGCATCTCAGTTACAACTGAAGATAAAGAGCTATAAATTGAACTAAGAGCTGTCTCTTCTAATCCTAAGGAATCAGATGCCAATCCAGCATTGACAGAATATTGACTATATGTTGCAATTTCCGCTTCCAAACGAATTTTGTTACCCATCCCTGTAGGATCTTCAGCTGCCGTAGTAAATTTCAAACCTGTATTATATTGCTGGCTTGCTTTGTCTAGTCGACTATTTGAACTTTGTAAATAACTCATACTACGTTCAAAACTCATATTAGTTGTAATTCTCATAATCTACTACCCCAAAGCACCCATTAGTGAATCAAAAATTGTTTGCGCCGCAGATATAATTTTTGCAGAAGCGGCATAACTTTGTTGAAAACGGACAAGATTTGCCGCTTCTTCGTCTAGATTTACGCCTTTTGCACTCTCAGTCAAAGTCTTACTTTGTTCTTGCTTTGCTGTAGCTGCTTCTAAATTTATATTTGCAATCTTAACATTTGTTCCCACAGTACTTACCAATGAACTATAACTTTCTGCAGCTGTTTTATTTACTGTACCATTAACTATCTTTGCTTGTTCTATATCTTGCATTAAGATACCATTTGAATTGTCTGCAAAGCCATTTAAATTAATCTCAATACTAAAATTATCACCAGACTTTACGGTTCCTGAAATACTAAAATCATATCCAGGATTTGTTGCGAAGTCATCGTAAATTTTATCTCCAGTAGCGTTATGTAAATTTGCAAGTATATTCTGTCCATTTGTACTTGCATCAGCTGTGCCAATCAAGTTTTTATTAGAGTCATATACTTGGAAATTGCCATCAGCATCAATTACGATGTTCGCAGGAGCGTCTGCATTTAAAGTAATATTCTTGTTTGCATCTATATTAAAAGCTGAAGAATTATCAGTGTTTGTTACACCTGTAATGGCAATAGTAGCATTACCTTGATTTTGTGAATTCTGATTTGCGCGAACTACACTAGCAAAGCCGAAATCCTCTGGCTTACTAATTTCAACACCAAATGAAAATCCAATATCAAGAGTTGGTTGCACCAAAAATTTGTCACCTTTGCTAACATTTCCATTTATTGACAGTTCAAAACCATAATCAGGTAAAGACAATGTATCACCTGTTATTGTTCCAGAACTGCGTTCTACATATTCACCATCTACTTTCTCAAAAATTGTATATGAACTACTATCACCTATAGTAACTAAATAATCATTTCCTGTTATGTTAGAACATTCACCTGGGACATAATTCATTGTCATACTAGCTGTTGTGCTAGAACTTGAAACAGACTGAGTAGGTAAAGAAAAAATATTAGTTCCAACATTATTAGTTAGCGTTAATCCTGAGCTGTTTTGCTTATTCAATGCATCAGCTAAAGCAACCACCATCGTTCCTAATTCACGTTGAGTGTTTTTTAAATTAGTACATGAATCAAAATATCCACCTAATTTTCCGCCAACGTCAGACTTAAGGCTAGTATATGCCCCACCATAAGTGAATTTTAATTCATATTCTGTATCATCTAAAGAACTAGCAGATACTGCTAGTTTTGCACATCCATCGCCAAGTACAAGTGTTTGACCAGAACTCATATTAACTAATACACTACCGTTATCTTGAGAAACTGTTTTTACATCCATGTATGATGATAATTCAGTGATTAAACGATCACGTTCATCCATCATTTGCAAATATGCAGATGAATCACTAGATGAACTACTTCCTTTAACTATCTCATTATTCATTTTATAAATACCATCTAGAAGTTGATTAACTGTTTGTACAGTTTCTTCAATCTGCTTATTAGTATTTAAATATTCTGTTTGAATGTTTGAACTTAAAGTATTAACCCTATCTGCAAAAGTTTGCACAGTTCCTAAAAGCTCATTTCTATTTGCAGTAGAAGTCGGATTAGTATTAGCACTTTGAATAGTACTAAATAAATCAGTTAATGTAGAAGATAATCCAGTTGAACTATTTGTCAACAAACTATCAACCGTGGACATACCAGACGATACAGATGAGTAATACCCTACAGAAGCATTATCGCGCAAAAGTTCTTTTTCAGCATAATTATCAAGTACACGAGTAGTTGTAGTTAAACCACATCCTTGATTTACTATATTAGTATAGATTTGAGTTGATTGACGAGTATAACCTTCCGTGTTCACATTAGAAATGTTATTACTTGAAGTTTGAAGCAATGTTTGCTGAGCCAAAACACCGCTTGTTCCAATGGTTAATAAATCTGCCATAATAAAACTCCCAAACTACAAATATGACGTAAAAGCGTCATTGCGTACAATACTTTTTAACTTTGATGCATAATTCGGGTCAGTTGCATAACCAGCTTTCTGAATTTCTTCAAAATATTGATCAGGATCACTACTTACTGAAGCAGCTTTGGCATATCTCTTATTAGAAACTATAAAATTAGCATAATCTTCAACACTATTTTCAACAGAACTATAAGATCTAAAGGCTGCTACTTCACTTACTCTCACACCATTTACATATTCATCTGTTTGCTGAAGTGTTGAGTTTCCATTCCAAGAGTTTGTTGCCTTTATACCAAATAAGTTTTTATCAGAACTTAAATGTTTACCCCATCCAGTTTCAAGCGCTGCCTGAGCAACAATAACAACAGGATTTAAATTAAACTTTTCAGCAATCTTCTTAGCAATAGGCATTAATTTTTCCACAAAATCACTAGGATCACTAAAGTTATCTGAATCTACTGAATCATTAAATAACGATCCATTACCATCAACAGTATTAGCCACAGGATTTCTATTTATAAATTCAATTTGCATATCAATATCATCAAGGGACTGTGATACTCTATTAACATTATTAAAAGAATTTCTCATAGGTAACTGTAAAGAATTCAAATTTGAATCATTTGAACGACCTTCAATTTCAGCAATGATTTGTTTACCATCATCACCCATAGTTCTAGCGAACTGTTTAACTATTAATCTAGACAAAGAAGATGAATTATTGGCATTAGCCTTGGCTAATCCAGTAATCATTTGTTCGTCTAACATAGACTGAAACATATCACTATCATTACTTTTAAGAGGACTATCAGGACAAATAGAATCATTAGATTCTCTCATTGCCTTAAGCCAAAATTGATTTAATATTGATTCAAATTGCTGAGCAGCTGTTAACAAAGCTTCTTTTTTTGCTGATAAATCAGAATTAGACATTTGACGCAACTTGTCGAGACCATGAATGTCTTGTACAAGTCCAATATTAACTGTACTATTATCCATAAATTCTCTCCATTTGACAAATTGCCGTCACTAACAATAACTTAGTAAAACCAAGCAATTAGTATGCCATATACAAGAAAAAATAGAATATATAAATGAAAAAACCTTCCAAAAGGAAGGTTTATAATAAAAGTCTAGTAATGACCTACTCTCACATAGCGAATGCTACACTACCATCGGCGTTACTGCTTTTCACTTCTGTGTTCGGTATGGATACAGGTGGTTCAACAGCACTATCTTCACTAGACATATCTGGAATATGCATTGAATTAAAAAAACAAATCAATGCAACAAATTACAAGCCTGGTAATGACCTACTCTCACATAGCGAATGCTACACTACCATC
>CAZTNG010000118.1:0-4572 GCA_964615195.1 uncultured Enterobacterales bacterium | reverse complement strand
AAAAAATATAAAATATGACACGTATTTCACAATATTAATAGTATTAAGTTTGTTTGAATTAAAAATTAATTTTTGAGATTTTCGAGTAAAATGGATCTACAAAGTTCTAACCAATTACCAGAAAATAACGCTCTTTTTTTGACAATTGTGTAAGATAACCCCACAACCATAGCCCATTTTGAAAAGATACTTTGAGTTATTTTATCTTCTGACATGTTTTGATAGATATAATATTTTTTCATACTATCTTTAAACATTAAAAAAGGACATCTATTTTGTAAATCATTTATGTTATCAATGTTAACTGGATTAACATTAAATTGTGATAAAAAATCAAAATATTGAGGGTTTTCCATAAAGAATTTTATATAATTTATACCAAATTCAACTGGAAGATAGCTACCGTCACTATTTCTTGGTGTTTGATAAAGAAAGTTTTGAAATTCAATTAACACTTTTTCTCTTATGGCTATTAATAAGTCTTCTTTGGATTTGAAGTGTGCATATATTGCAGGTGGGGTAACTGAACATTCTTTTGCTAATTTATTAAACGAAAAACCTTCAAGTCCTACAACATTAAGCATTGCAATACCTTTGGTTAGTAAATCGTTTTTAAGATCACCATGATGATAATTTTTTTTTGTAGTATTCATAACTTTTTATTAAATCCAAAATGTTATTGCTTATTATTTATTTAGCAAGTTTAGTACTATTTTCTAACAGATAATAGTTCAAACATAAAAACACTGAACAAACAAAGTTTATAATTTATTTTTAATAGGTACATTACAAGTAATATCTTATAAATACCACTTAGCATTAATTTAAATTTAAATAATCTTCTTCTCTAAGTTAAAACAGTTTGTATTAACTTAATATTGATTATTGTAGGGTTATAAATATATAACCGATGTTTTAATGAAGCCATCTATCGTAAAACGTGTAGTATTTGTTAAAAAATCATTTATTACCAAACTTTCTAAAACTATAACTTTAAGAAAAAAGTTAATTCAAAATAATTTATTGAAATGTGAGCAATGATAGCTATTTTTTTGTTTTTTTGTTAAACAATAAATAATTATATTTTTTTACATACATTTTTATTGATTATTTAAGTATCTTGTAATAATTAACATTTAAGTAAAGTTAATTGATTTATATTTGTTAATGTGATGGTAAAAAAAATGTAAAGTTACATTTTTATATTATGGATAATTCGTAAAAGTGTGATTTAATTAAAAAAAATCTTTACGTTAGTATAGTTCTTCTTTATAATGCAAACGCAAAATTACCATTAATTATTTATATTTTGATGTGAGAGATTTTGCCATGTTAAGAATTGCACAAGAAGCATTGACATTTGATGATGTCCTTTTAGTTCCCGCTCACTCTACAGTCCTCCCTAATACTGCTGATTTACGTACTCAACTTACTGCTAATATTACCTTAAATATTCCTATGGTTTCCGCTGCTATGGATACCGTAACTGAAGCTAGATTAGCGATCGCTTTAGCTCAAGAAGGTGGTATCGGTTTTATCCATAAAAATATGTCTATTGACAAACAAGCAGATGAAGTTCGTCGCGTAAAGAAATTTGAAAGTGGTGTTGTAGTAGATCCAGTTACTGTACATCCAGAAACAACTTTAGCTGAAATTGTAGCCTTAACTCACAAGCATGGTTTTGCAGGTTTTCCTGTAATTGATGCTGAAGGTGATTTAATGGGTATTATTACAGGTCGTGATGTTCGTTTTATTACCGACCTAACTAAGAAAGTATTTGAAATCATGACACCTAAGGACAGATTAGTAACTGTTCATGAAAATGCTTCTCGTGAAGAAGTTCAAGCTTTAATGCAAAAGAATCGTATTGAAAAAGTTTTAGTAACAGATGATTACTTTCACTTAAAGGGTATGATTACAGTTAAGGACTTCCAAAAAGCAGAACGCAAACCAAATGCTTGTAAAGATGCAATGGGTCGTTTACGTTGTGGTGGCGCAGTTGGCGCTGGTGCAGGTAATGAAGAACGTGTAAAGGCTTTAGTTGAAGCAGGTGTAGACGTATTACTTATTGATTCATCTCATGGACATTCACAAGGTGTTCTTGATCGTATTAAAGCAACTCATGAAGCTTATCCTAATATTGAAATAGTAGCAGGTAATGTTGCTACTGCTGAAGGTGCTATTGCTGTTGCTGAAGCTGGAGCTAGTACTGTAAAGGTTGGTATTGGTCCAGGATCAATTTGTACAACAAGAATTGTAACAGGCTGTGGTGTACCTCAGATTTCTGCTGTATCTAATGCTGTAGATGCATTAAAGGGTACAAATGTTAAGGTAATTGCTGATGGTGGTATTCGTTATTCTGGAGATATCGCAAAGGCTATTGCAGCTGGTGCTCATTTAGTAATGGTTGGTTCTATGTTCGCTGGTACTGAAGAAGCTCCTGGTGAAGTTGAATTATATCAAGGCAGATCATTTAAATCTTATCGTGGTATGGGTTCTTTAGGCGCAATGGCTAAGGGATCAGCAGATCGTTATTTCCAATCTTCTGACAACGCTGCAGACAAGCTCGTTCCAGAAGGTATTGAAGCTCGAGTTCCATATAAAGGACTTTTAAAGCAAATTATTCATCAGCAGATGGGTGGTTTACGTTCTGCTATGGGTTTAACTGGTAGTGCTACAATTGAAGATATGCGTACAAAGGCTCAATTCGTAAGAATTACAGGTGCAGGTATTAAGGAATCTCATGTTCATGATGTTACTATTACTAAAGAAGCACCAAACTATCGTGTATAATAGGCAATAGATTTTATGTAGGCCAGGGGGTTTACTCCCTGGCTTTTTAATTTAGGAATAAATGCTAATGACTGAAAAAAATATTCATCAAGAACGAATACTGATTCTAGACTTTGGTTCACAAGTTACCCAACTGATTGCTCGTCGTGTGCGTGAAATAGGTGTCTACTGTGAATTGTGGGCTTGGGATGTAACAGCAGATCAGATTAAGGAATTTAATCCTGCAGGAATTATTTTATCTGGTAGTCCAGAGTCTGTTACTGATCAAGGTTCACCTCGTGCCCCAGAATATGTCTTTGAAGCTGGTGTTCCAGTATTAGGTATCTGTTACGGTATGCAAACTATGGCTCATCAGCTAGGCGGTAGTGTACAAGGGTCTTCTAAACGTGAGTATGGTTATGCGTTAGTTGATACAGATGCTGTTGACAATCCTTTGTTTAAAGATATTTGTGACAAACTTGATGGTGATAAAAAGCAATTAGAAGTTTGGATGAGTCACGGTGATAAAGTTACTGCAATTCCTGATGGATTTGTTGTTGCAGCTCATACTGAAACATGTCCATATGCAGCTATGCTTGATGAAAAGCGTAAATTTTATGGCGTACAGTTCCATCCTGAAGTTACTCACACTGTGAGTGGCGCAAAAATGCTTGAAAACTTTGTTAAAGGTATTTGTGGGCTTGAAGGTCTATGGTCACCTAATGCAATTATTGATGATGCTGTAGCAAAGATAAAAGCTACAGTTGGAAGTGAAAAGGTAATACTTGGTTTATCAGGTGGTGTTGATTCATCTGTAACAGCATTATTACTTCATAAAGCCATTGGTGATCAATTAACTTGTGTATTTGTGGATAATGGTTTACTTCGTTTAAACGAAGGTGCTCAAGTTAAAGAAATGTTTGGTAGCAAATTTGGTTTAAACATTATTTATGTTGATGCTGAAGAGCGTTTCCTTGGAGCGTTAAAAGGTGTAAGTGATCCAGAAGCTAAGAGAAAGGCTATAGGCCGAGTATTTATAGATGTTTTTGCTGATGAAGCGAGGAAGCTTTCAGATGTTAAATATCTAGCTCAAGGTACAATTTATCCTGATGTTATAGAATCAGCAGCCTCAAAAACTGGTAAGGCTCATGTTATTAAGTCTCACCATAATGTTGGTGGTTTACCAGAAGATATTAAGTTCGGCTTAGTTGAACCTCTTAGAGAATTATTCAAGGATGAAGTTCGCAAGGTTGGTTTAGCTTTAGGTTTGCCATACGATATGCTTTATCGCCATCCGTTCCCTGGTCCTGGTTTAGGTGTAAGAGTATTAGGTGAAGTTAAGAAGGAATATTGTGATTTATTGCGTAAGGCTGATGCAATTTTTATTGAAGAGCTTTATAAGGCTAATTGGTATCACAAAGTATCTCAAGCTTTTGTAGTATTTTTACCTGTTCGTTCAGTTGGTGTAATGGGTGATGGTCGTAGGTATGATTATGTCGTATCTCTACGAGCTGTTGAAACTGTGGACTTTATGACTGCACATTGGGCAGAATTGCCATACGATTTATTAGGTAGAGTATCTAATCGTATAATAAATGAAATTGATGGCATTAGTCGTGTTGTTTACGATGTTTCAGGTAAGCCTCCTGCAACTATCGAGTGGGAATAGTAATAAAAATTAAATAACGCCTTGATAAATAATATGATTTTATATCAAGTTTAGTGTGTTAGCCCCCTTACATAAAAACCCAAATCTTGCAAATTTTTATGTAACTATGAAAATTATGTAAGCGAAGCACC
>CAZTNG010000117.1:0-4702 GCA_964615195.1 uncultured Enterobacterales bacterium | reverse complement strand
TTTAATAAGCTAGCGCTGATTATTTTATTTTTATATAGAATATATTAAAAATATAAATGGTAGAAAACATAGGATAATTTAGATAGATGGGGAACTATGAACTTGTTCAAAGTTCCCCTTATTTTATAAACTTTTTACTTCTTTTCTAAAAAGTTACAAGAAGCTTTTGCTCCAAGTTGACAAGCTTTTTTGTAATAAGATTTTGCAATTTCACGGTCTTGTTTTACGTATTTTCCGTAGTAGTATGCATCAGCAATTGATTGGCAACCAAGGTTCAATCTTTTATTACAAGCTCTTTGATAGTAGTCAAAAGCTTTAGCAGCGTCAAGAGGTAAACCATCGCCATTATCATAAGCTTTTCCTAATAGGTAACAGCCTAATGCATTATCATTATTGCAAGCCCTTGTAAAAAGAGTAGCTGCAAGTTCATCGTTCTTAGTTACCCCTAATCCATTTTTATACAAGTCACCAAGAAGAGCACAGCCTTCGCCATGATCAATATCGCAAGCCTTTTGATACCATATAGCTATCTTTTTAAAATCAGGTTCAATAACTGTAGCATCTAAACCAATTTTCCCCTTAGCTATGCAACTGTAGGCATATCCTCTGTTACAACCTTTTTCAAAATACATATTTGACATGTTAAGGTTTCTATGAACTCTTTTTCCTTCTTTATATAAGAGTGCAATTTTTATACAAGCATCATTATTATTTAAATCACACGATTTTTTATATAATTCAATAGATTTTCTTAAATCTTTATAAAAGCCATCTCCATTAAACAATTTTTCAGCAAGTTTAAAACAAGATTTACCGTTGTTTAAATCGCAGCTTTTTTGCATATATTGGGATGCTTTATCTAAATCTTTTTCAACACCTAAACCTGTTAAATATGCATTTCCAAGTGCATAGCAACTTTCGGCATGAGAATTGTCACATGAATCTCTAAATAATTCAGTTGCTCTGAGATTATTCTTCTCAATATCTATTCCGTCTAGATAAAGATTTCCTAATTTGTAGCAGTCATTATCATTACCAAATGTACATTTTATTGAAAGTAAGGTGTCTTCTGCACAACCTGTTAAGACTGTAGAGCATATAAAAATATTCAATAATAATAGTAAATGTTTCATGTATTTTCTCTTTTTATTTTAGTTATTGTCTATTTTGCTAATTATGTAGCTTTATTAATTATAATTTTTATAGCGCTTACAGCAAAATAATATATTTAAGTTATTAAAATTAATTATTTACCACTGTATGTTTTACCCAAAACGGATGTAAATAGTGTAAATGCAATTCTTTGCTATGCTACAAAATTTATCATATACCATTGTTTAGTACGATTTTTGGGCGAAATTCACCTTTTTTATAAAATTCTTTATTTTTTTGTTAGATATTGCTAACCGCTTATATTAGTATGCTATTTCATTAGCTGTTGTAGCAACATTATTTCCGATATGGGTAATGTAAATTGGGAGAGTTTTATTGAAATATTCGAAGACACAAATACTAATTTTGATGAAAAAAAAGTTGAATTACAAATACAGAAATTAGTGCGAGAGATTTTTAGAAAAAATATTCACATGAATTTTTAAATAACCTTTTTAATCATACATACAACAAGGTTGATTTTTAGTAGAAGTTCTTGGTGTAAATAGGAAAAACAGCAACAGTATATTTAGATATAATTGAAAAAAATAATATTTTGGAAAAGCCAAAAATAGGTAAAAGTAACTTCTATCTATATAAATATGGAGTTATTTAATTTATTGTATGGTTTTGGAGAACGAGTGTACTGTGTGCGCATAAATGGTGAAAAATTTTTATAACATGTCCAAAAATTCTAAAAATTTGGAAATGAAAAGTGTGATATGTCCAAAAATCGTAAAAATTTGGACATGAATATAACATGATGTACAAACCATAAATTGTAATGGATTTAAATATAGATTAGTACCAATCTGTAATAGTCAAGAAATGATACTTCAATATAAAACTAGAGTAGGACTCTTAGATGCATTATTTGTAGAAAGCAAAGAACTTGAGGCATCAATTAAAAAGAGTTTATGAGAGTTGAAGTATGGGATTTAAAAAATTAGGCGAAATAGCAGATGTAATCATAAGTAATGTTTACAAGAAAAAAGAATGTGAAAAATAAATCTTTGTATGTAACTTTGTTGATGTTTATTACAATTGGGCTATATTCTCATGTCATAAAGATAAGTTAATGAAAGCAATTGCATCTGATAAAGAAATATCAGTTTTACTTTAATTAAAGGTGATGTTGCAATAACCAAAGGTAGTGAAACTAGAAATGATATAGGTGTATCAACATATATATCAGAATCAATGCATGATGTTTTACTTGGATATCTTTGTGTTCTAATTAGTCCTAAAAAAGACTTTATTTTGGGTAAATACTTAAATACATTCTTACATTCATCTTATGTTCAAAAATATTTTGAAGTAAATGCGAGTGTAAGTAGTCAAAGATATACTCCATCAGATTCAATAATAAAAAATATTATGTTCACATTATTTTCTATTGCAGATCTAAAATTAATGGGAGATTTTTTCTTATATCGATAAAAATCGAAAACAATAAATAGATAAATTATAATTTAGTTGCCTAATCTATAATAGTAGCTTTATTTGTTGATAACCAAAAAGGTAAAAGACAACAATCTCTATAGATTACTATAATTGAATAATAAAAAAAATTATTTTTTAATAATTTATGAAATGAAGTGTCAAACTATCTTATTTATTACAAATAATACAAGTAAATTGCATAAATTTATGTATTTTTTATAAAAAATGCATGTGTTTTAGTCTTTTTTGCAATATTCATTTGACAAGGATTCAAATATAGAATTAAATGCAATTACTCTTTATAGAGGATATAAAAGAAACAAAGGCTTGTGATTGATATAGTAATTGATTCCCCTGCTGAGTTATTTTTAGGAACTTTTTACAGAGCATTAAAGTTAAAGGGAATATTGCTATTAATTAAAGATTAATGCAGTCCTTTTGTGTATGCCTTCAGTATAAAGCTGCAGGCTTGGTTAGATTATTTAAGTAGAATATGTCAGAAAATTCATTTGCCGAAGTTGAAGAAGGCGCAGTAAACAATCAGTCTAGCAATGAAAACGTTGTTCAGAACGAAAACATTGAAAATCAGTCAGTAGAAAAAGCAACTAACGGAAGTTGGGCTAAGCTTGAAGCTGCATTCAAAAACAAAACAATTGTTAAAGGTGTAATTAACGATTCCACCAAGGGTGGCTATAGCGCTACCGTTGAGGGTGAAAGTGCATTTTTACCAGGTTCTCAGGTTGATGTTTCTCCTGTGACCGACATCTCTGAATTCCAAAACAAGGAATTAGACTTCCTCGTTACTAAGATTGATGTAAGACGAAAGAATTTAGTAGTTTCACGTCGTGCAACAATGGAAGAACAAGAGCCAGCAGTTGATAAGTCAAAAGTAATGGCTGAACTTGAAGAAGGTCAAATTCGTGATGGCGTTGTAAAGAATATTACTGATTTCGGTGCATTCGTTGATATCGGTGGTGTTGACGGTTTACTTCATGTTTCTGATATGTCTTGGCAGTCTGTACGCGATCCAAAGGATATCGTATCTAGAGGCCAAAAGATTCAGGTTAAAGTTTTAAGAGTTGAACGTGATCGTAATCGTATTGCTTTAGGCTTAAAGCAGTTAGATCCTAATGGCCGTCCAGAAGGCGCTCATAATTCACGTGGCGACAGAAATGATCGTGCTCCTAGAAAGTCTTTTGAAAGAGTATCTTGGTCAGATATGGCTGTTCGTTTCCCTGTTGGAACTGAATACGATGGCACAATTACTGGTGTTAAAGAATTTGGCTATTTTGTAAAGATTGCAAATGGTGTTGAAGGTCTTGTTCACGTATCAGCAATGGGTGACGAAGGTCGTAACTTCAGTATTGATTCTGCTAAGAGTGTTGGTGATACACTTAAGGTTAAGGTTCTTTCTGTTGATAGTGAACGTCGTCGTATGTCTTTAGGCTTTATTGGTGTTGAAGTTCCAGCTCCAAGAAGCAATAACAACAATCGTAGTTCTGATACTTCATGGGCAAGCGCTTCTGCTGGTGGTGATTACTTCATGGATGATTCTCGTGGGAATAATTCAGGTCGTGGTCGTCGTGACAGAGGTTCTTTCACTGATTCAAGATTCGGTAACAAGGATAATAATTTCCGTGGTAACCGTTCAAAGAGACGTAACGACGAAGATGATCGTTGGTAATCAAATATTTACAATTTGAATTGTAATTTGATTAAAAAAAGCAGGGTAAAACCTGCTTTTTGTTATTAATTAAGTGCTAGATGCTAGTTTTTTTATTTTTTAGATGATAAATATATTGTTTAATATATTTATGTAGTGATTTCCTCTTTAAATTTTATCTTGTAAAGAATTATATTGTAATATATTTTAGACTTTATATATTATGTAAAATGTGTCAAACTAATGATGTTTTTTTAGTCGCCTGTTGAAAAGGATGATAATTCTCTTATGCTTGAAATCTTTGATAGCTATGTTAATTCCATTAGTGGATTTTTATGGACTTATGTGCTTATATCTTTGCTAATTGTTTTGGGTTTGTACTTTTCAATAAGAACTGGATTTGTTCAGATTCGCTATGTTTTTGAAATGGTTAGAGTGCTAAAA
>CAZTNG010000116.1:0-4779 GCA_964615195.1 uncultured Enterobacterales bacterium | reverse complement strand
TTATTTCATTTATGCATACGAGGTAAGAAATATAATTAATTATTTTGAAACTTTATTTATCTTTAATTACCAATGAAAGTCTTTTAACTTAAGGTTAATTAATGTAATTACTTGAAAACACAAAAATTTGCGGTTTAATTAAATATAAATGGTTTAAAAAATGCTCAATTTAGTGATCCGATACTTAAAAATTAAGGTTTTTGTTTGCTTATTATTAAATTTGTAAACATAATTGACGTTAAGGTATTTTTTTAAGTGAAGGCTTGGCCTTATGTTTAAAAGAATATAGGTTCAACGCTGGGCGTTTGAAAATATTATGAAGAAAAATAATCCAAGGTGAATTCGAGGACTATATGACTAAGACTCAATTGATTGAAAAAATTGCTGAAAAAGGCAATTTATCAAAGAAAGATGCAGAAGCTGCTTTGAAGGCTTTTATCTTAACTGTAAATAGTGCACTATCTGAAGGTGATGAAATCTCTTTAGTTGGTTTTGGTAACTTTTCTGTACGTGAACGTAAAGCTCGTCAGGGACATAATCCAAAGAATCCTTCTCAGATTGTTGATATTAAAGCTTGTAAAGTTCCTGTATTCCGTGCAGGCAAGCTTTTACGTGAAGCTGTAAATAAGTAATTTTATGCAATTAATTGTCCTTTATGTGCAAAATGTCATAAAGCTGATAAATGATTGAAAAAATTTTAAAGGAAAAGCGCACAAAGGTGCGCTTTTCGATTATAATTAGCGAAACTTTTTTTACAATTATTAACAAATTGAATACAACAATCGGAGTCAATTTTTAATGCTTACTGATAAACTCCGCGAAGGGGCTACAGGTCCTATCGCAAAAATTATCTTTGGCCTGATTATCCTATCCTTCGTTATTGCCGGTGTCGGCACATACCTTATGCCTAGGGTTAACTTAAATCCAGTAAAGGTAAACGGCACATCAATAACTAGTGGTGAACTTGAACAGCAATTTCGTATTAAGCGAAATTCTCTTGAGCGTCAGCTTGGCCAGCAATATGTAGAACAAACTAAGAATCCTGAATTTCTAAATAGTTTGCGTAATGATGTTTTAGAACAAATGATCAATGATGGTGTAGTATCTGATCATATTTATAAATCAGGAATTGTTGTAAACGATGCTCTAGTTAAATCTAGAATAGTACAGATGCCTGAATTTAAGGTTGATGGAAAGTTTAATCAATCAACATACAATAAAGTATTATCTCGTGCTGGTTATACACCTGATTTATTTGGCGAAGCACTTCGTGGTGATATAGCTAGAGAAATTTATTTAAAGACAGTGTTAGATGGTCAATTTGCTCTTCCTTATGAAGTTTCTCGAGAAGCCGCTATGCTAACTGAAGAAAGAACATTCAAAAAGATTGACATTGATCTTTCTACTTTTGAAAAAGATGTAAAGGTTAGCGATGATGAAATAAATGCTTACTATGCAGAGCATAAGAATGATTATCTTTTACCTGAAGAAATTAAAATTTCATACATTTATCTTCAGGCTGCTGATCTTGAAAAAGATGTTAAGTATACAGAAGATGATTTAAAGAAATTCTTTAATCTACATGCTGAGCTCTACACAGTTCCTGAAAAGCGAGTTGTTTCTCATATTTTACTTACAGGTGATGATGCTGAAGTTAAAATTAAGGAATTGAAAAAGCAACTTGATGAAGGTGCTTCATTTGAAGAGCTTGCTAAGAAGAATTCACAGGATGATACATCTGCTGCACAAGGTGGTAAACTTCCAGCTTTTTCTTTAGGAAACATGGATGCTTCATTTGAGAAAGCAGCTTTTGGTTTAGCAAAGGTTGGTGATGTTTCTGCTCCAGTTAATTCTCAGTATGGTTGGCATCTCATTAAATTAGATGGTATTGAACCTCAGTATAATCGTGAGTTTAATGACGTTAAGAATGATGTAATTGCTAAGTATGTTAAGCAACAGAGTAAAGAATTATTTGATGATAAACGTCAAATTTTAGCAGATACAAGTTTTGAAAACCCTGATTCATTAGATGCTTCTATTGTTGCTGCTAATGCTTCTAAGGTTGAAGGCGAAGCTCCATCAACAAGTGTTAAGCAGACAGAAACAAAGTTATTTGCATTAGATTCTGATTCATTAGAATTCCCATTAAATGATGAGAAAGTTAAGTCTAGTCTAAAATCTTACATTGCATCTATTCTTAAAGATATTTCTCTACCAAAGGATGCATCAGCACAATCAGTAGAAGATGAATTTTTAAAATATGTTAATAATTCAGATGTTATTGATTTAGGTAGTTCAGCTTTGGTTTTATATCATATCAATGCCTATAAAGAACCAACTGCTAAAAAGCTTGAAGATGTAAAGGCTTTAATTACAGCTGCAATAGTTAATAAGAAAGCTATTGCTAATTGCCAATCTTTAGTAAAAGACGTAATGGAAGCTCTTAATAAGGGTGAAAGCATTGATGGTTTTATTAAGGATAAGAAGATTAAAGTTGGTGAGAACATTGTTTATAGCCGTTTAACAAATGACGCTGATCCTGCAGTAATGACTAACATATTTGAGATGCCTAAAGCACCTCAAGGAAAATACACTGCTAAGGATTTTGTTGATGATAACGGTAATCCATATATTCTAGTGCTTTCTGATGTTAAATTACCAAATGCTGAAAAGGATGATGGTAGAGACAGCTTCTTAAATACACAGATTTCAAATGTTAGAATGATGGAAGACAATATCCTTATCATTAAGGCAGCAAGAGCAGATTCTGTTATTGAATATAATACTGACAGAGAATATAAGAAAATGCTTGATAATCAGTCTATTGACTAATATCTAGATAATCTTTTATATTAAAAACCTAGCTTTATTTAAAGCTAGGTTTTTTATTGCCAAGTCTTAATGGTGTTTATTAATTATATTTTTATTGCAAATTAGTGGTTAATAAACGCAAATCTCGAATACAAGTAAGTTTCAAATCTTTCTGTATAGGTGGTCTTCCAGCAATGGTCATTGCTTCCTTTTGTTTTTTAGAATGATAAATATGAGGATATAATCCGTTAATATAAGTTATAAATATATCAAAAAATTCTTCTTTGTCACTTGTTTGTATATTAGGGAAGAACTTTTCAAGTTCTTGTTTTAATGTATCAAAAAATTGATATACAGTTTTTTTAAATTCAACTAATCTTTCTAAACTTGTGTTATTTTCAATAGTATTTAAATGTACTGCAAGCAATTCTAATAATGTTGTTCTATCACACATTGAATTAGCAAGAGCAACGCAAAATTGTTCTCTTGTATAATCTATTACGTCATTACAATTTTTTAGTAATCCAATTTGCCAATTTGCAAACTCTTCTTTTAAAATATCCAAAAAAATTTCTTCTTTGGTTTTGTAATAACTGTAAATTGCGGGGCGAGTGAAGGAAGTTATTTCTGCAATTTTTTTTAATGTAACTTCTTCATAGCCTTCATCTAAGTATATTTTTTTGCAGGCGTACATAATTTCATTTTGCCTTGTTTCAATTTGTTTTTGCGTTCTAGCTCTCTGAAAATTCATAAATGAATAGTACCTGTTCATCGTAATACTTAGTTTACCTTCTTATTATACTTATAATTCATTTATAAGCAAATAATTTACATGATGTAAAATAATAATTGACAGTGTGTAAATTGAGTGGTATTTTATTTACACAGTGTAAATAAATAGGTTTAAGAAGTATGGAAAAGAGAATACTAGGTAAGGATTTAGTTGTTTCTGCAGTAGGTTTAGGATGCATGGGGTTTTCTCATGCATATGGTGTAGCTACAAATCAAAACGAGGCCATAAAAACTATTAGAGAGGCATATGAGCTTGAATATTTATTTTTTGATACTGCGCAATGTTATCAAGGATATTACCAGGATGGCAATGTTAGTATCAATGAAGAATTAGTTGGTAAAGCATTAATAGATGTGCGTCCTAATGCTACGATTGCAACAAAATTTGGTGTCAATTTAGAGCACCAAACGAGTGGAAAACCAATTCCTGATTCGAGACCAGAAGTTATATATAAATCGGTAGATGAATCTTTAAAAAAATTAAAAACAGATTATATAGATCTTTATTTTCAGCATAGAATTGATCCTAAAGTACCAGCAGAAGTAGTAGCAGAGGTAATGGCGGATCTAATAAAGAAAGGAAAAATTAGACATTGGGGTATTTCTGAAACAGACGAAAGTTATTTGCGAAAAGCACACGCTGTTTGTCCTGTAACAGCTGTAGAAAATAGATATTCTATGATGGCGAGAAATTATGAACATTTATTTCCTGTACTAGAAGAATTAAAAGTTGGTCTTGTTGCTTTTTCACCAATGGCTAATGGCTTTTTAAGTGGTGCTTACAGTGAGAAATCAAATTTTGAGGATATTGATTATAGAAGTATTATGCCACAATTTTCCCATAAGGGGATTGCAGAGAATCAGATGCTTTTAAAATATATTTTTAGTATAGCTCATGAATACAATGCATCACCAGCTCAAATTTCTTTGGCTTGGATGCTATGCAAGAGATCTTGGATCGTACCAATTCCTGGCTCTAGAAAATTAGCAAGAATTAAAGAAAATGCTAGTTAAACTGAAATTAAATTAAATGAAGAAGAAGTTTCAAAAATTGATAGTATGCTAGACACCATAAAAATGTCTGACATATTTGGTGTAGAAAAAAGTAACTAAAAAATATAGAATTTAGGAATTTATTTATGACAAAGAGTGTAATTATCATTTCATCAAGTCCTA
>CAZTNG010000115.1:0-4793 GCA_964615195.1 uncultured Enterobacterales bacterium | reverse complement strand
TTTAAATACATTTTACAGGTCTAGGAAGGCCTGCTAGTTTAGTAGCTTGTAATGCAGGTCCGTCTGGAAAAAGCTTATATAAATAGCGACTAGAACCCTTTTCAGTGCCATATTCCTTTTCCATGGCTTTAACTAAAGCTCTTATTGCTGGAGAAGTATTATAGGTTTCATAAAATTTGCGTACAAAGTTGACTATTTCTAAACGTTCTTCAGTTAGTTCTAAATTGAGTTCTTTGGCAATTTCCTTAGAAACTTCAAGATCCCAATCATTTGAATTCTTTAAATAGCCTTGATCATCTGTTTCAATTGATCTGCCATTAACGACGAGCATTATTACAATATCCTTATGTGAAGCACTAAAAATAGTGATATTTTTTAAACATTAAAGTTTGAGTTTTAATTAATCTCTAAAAGCTGAAGTATCTGTGCATTGTAGTCTTGCATGCTCATCAGGTGTTAAAAAATATAGTTTGCCACCCATACCAGCATCTTCAAGAAGCTTAGAACCAGTTTTAGCTTCATATGCAGCTGACATGTTATTTTGAATAGCTTTACAATTTTTAACGCCACCTACAAAAACTTTAACATCGCAATTGTCATAATCATCTTGAGCTGTAATGTTTTTTGCGTAGCTTTTATCTAAGGAATCTAGTTCTTTAACAAAAAGTTGCATGAATAAATCTTCATTTGCTTTTTCACAAGTAGTATTATTAAATGTTAAAAATGCATAATTATCTGATAGTTCATCTGTATCTGCCGCAAAAAGTGGACTTGCAAGGCATAAATTTAGTGCAAGTAGTAAAGCAATTTTCTTCATGATGTAACCTTATCTCTTATATAATATTAATCTAATTATAAAATATCTGTAGAATACAGCTATATTACGTTTTAATTATAGTCATAATATTATAATTTTGCTAATCGTTATATAACAAAAATGTTACTTTGAATATTTAATGAAAATAAATTGAATTTAATTGTTTTTGAAGATTTGTGATATTTGCTAGGAGGGTACCAATGGCGGACAGACTGAGATTCGAACTCAGGAACGCTCACGCGTCGCCGGTTTTCAAGACCGGTGCATTCAACCGCTCTGCCATCTGTCCGTTGATTGGATGAGGTGCATTATATAGAAAAATTTTACTTTGTAAACTAAAACCCTAAAAAACAGTAAAAAAAATAACTGTTTGTGCGTTTTATAAACTAAATGTTTAATTTATCAACAATTTATCTAGGTAAAAATCTTGTATTTAAAGGTTTTATAACTTTTTAGAAACGTTATAAGCTGTTATACATTAAGTTTAGTTCTAATACATTAATGAAATAAAACAGTAATAATAAAAATGTTCGAACTTGTGTTTATACACTGAAAATGAGCCAATTAATATTTTTGGCCCATTTATGTTGTGAGTGTTAGAATTTGCTTTCTACAAAAGCAATTGCAGCATTGACTACTTCTTCTATTGATAAGCAAGTAGAATCTAATTCTAAAGCATCTTCAGCAGGCTTTAAAGGAGCAGTAGCTCGATTACGATCTCGATTATCGCGTTCCTGAATTTCTTTTAAAATGCTCTCATAATTAGCTTCAACACCCTTAGCTGTTAGCTGACCAACGCGTCTACGAGCTCTCTCTTCCGCACTTGCATCTAGGAATATTTTTGCTGTAGCATCTGGGAAAACTACAGTTCCCATGTCTCTACCATCTGCAACTAAGCCTGGAGCTTGTCTAAAGTCACGCTGTCTTTGTAGTAGAGCTGCTCTAACTTGCGGTAGTACTGCAACCTTTGAAGCTGCATTACCAGCTGCTTCATTACGAATTCCACTTGAGACATCTTTTCCATTTAAAATAACGGCAACAGCTCCATTTTTTTCGATAAATTCTAGTTCTAGCTTTTTAGCTAGTTTACAAAGTGCTTGTTCATCATCTAAAGCTATTCCTTCGGAAAGGGCAGCATAGGCTAAAACTCTGTATATTGCACCAGAATCTAATAAGGAAAAACCATATTTTCGGCTTAATCTAAGGCAAAGTTCACCTTTGCCTGCTCCGCCTGGTCCGTCAACGGCGATCACTGGAATTAATGACATGTATTGCGTTTCCTACTAATTTTAATTGATGTTTATAATAATAGTTTGCTTCAGCTAAAAGACATTTTTTATGATTAGAATAGTCTAATACTCTGTTTTAGTTTTTAGGGCAAATCCCTGTTGTATTTTACTATATGTTTATATTTTTTAAATAAAAATAGTAAAGTTATTATTAATTTAATGGTAAAAAGATTCAATTTTACATTTAATGCAAATTGTATTTTTATTAAAATTGTAATAAAAATTTTGTCACATAGTATCTTTTTAATAGAGTGTTGGTTTAAATTTAGGCAATTTGTTTAAGTTTGATACATTTTTGCGTAAATTTTTAAAAAAAGTTTACAAAAATAAAATTTTCTGTATAATGCAAATCATTAAATCAGCGGACAGATGGCAGAGCGGTTGAATGCACCGGTCTTGAAAACCGGCGACGCGCGAGCGTTCCTGAGTTCGAATCTCAGTCTGTCCGCCATTTATTTCAAGAAAATCATTTCCAAATCCTATTCTTTCTTTAGCAAAAATCTTCATTAAATTTAGCACATAAAGTTATTTTTTTATTATTTGAGTCTATCTCATAGGATTAATTAAATTAATTGCCATGATGATTATTATCATGCTATAAAGCTAATTATTTTAACAAGGCCTTATTCCTTAATTAAGCATAAATAAAACTTCTTTTTATTTTTATGTCTTAAAAATTTTTTACGAGAATTTTTTGTGGAACGTTATAATCTTTCGCCATGTTTAAAATGGGTTGGGGGAAAGAAGCAATTACTTCAAGCCTTACTTAGACGCATGCCAACTTCATTTAATTGCTATTATGAACCATTTATTGGTGGCGGCGCATTGCTGTTGTCGCTACAACCTCAAAAAGTAATCATAAATGATGTCAATGAACAGCTACTAAATGTCTATAAGCAACTAAAAAAAGATGCAAATGTGGTAATTGAATTAATTGAACAATATGATGCAATTGATTGTTCTTTAGATGTTTATTTGTCTAAACGTGAAGCTTTTAATAATAAGATTGCCACCCATACACTAGATGTTGAATGTGCAGCATTGATGATTTGGATTAATAAGCATTGCTTTAATGGTCTTTATCGCGTTAATTCAAAAGGTTTTTTTAATGTTCCCTATAACAAACGTGTTAAAGGCTCTTCTATAGATTCTACTAATATTCGTAATATTGGTAACTACTTGCAAGATGCTGATATTACAATTCTTACTGGTGACTTTGAACAAGCATGTGAAACAGTGCAATCAGGAGATTTTGTTTATTTGGATTCTCCTTATATCCCTGAAAGTAAAACCGCAAATTTTACTGATTACACGAAGGTAGGTTTTTTATATGAGGATCATCTTCGTTTAGCAAAACTCTTTAAGAAATTAGCTGATAAAGGAGCTTACGTTATGCTTAGTAATAATGATGTTCCTTTGATAGAAGAGCTATATGCAGGCTATAACATTGAATCATTGGCAGTTAAGCGTTTAATTAATAGAGATGCAAGTAAAAGAAGTGGTCAAGAGGTTATTATTACAAATTACTAACTCGTTAGTTTATGGATACTTTGGAATTTAAAGGCCATATTTTAACGTGTGATTGTAATATTTTTTTGTGGCAAAGAAGTTCTTATTTTGTAATTTGTATATGGTTTACATATAAAGGAAAACTATTTTGAAAACAACATTTTTAAACATGGTATTGTTTTTTACATTAAGTTCTAATGTTGCATTTGCTTCAACGTCTGTCGAAGATTTGTATAATAAAGGTAATAGTTGTGCTAATGAATTGAATTACAATTGCGCCGTAGATTATTTTAAAAAGGCAGCGGCAAGTGATTATGTGCCAGCAATGTATAATTTAGCAATATGTTATGAAAATGGTTTTGGTGTTGAACAAGATTACAAAGCTGCTGCTAAGTTATATTTAAAAGCTGCAGAATTAGGTGATATGCTTTCTATGCAAAACCTTGCCTATATGTATGAGCAAGGTATCGGTGTAAAAAAGGATTTGGAAAAAGCCTTTACTTGGTATTCGCAAGCGGCTGCTGCAGGTTCACCTAAAGCATATACATCTTTGGGGTTATGCTATAAACGTGGGATTGGTGTAGCTAAGGATTTGCGTAAGGCTTATGAATGGCTTAAAGAAGGGGCTCAAAGTGGTGAAGCTAGAGCTCAATATTTTTTAGGCGTAGCAATACTCAAGGGCGAAGGTACGGCTGTTGACATTATTGATGCAGCTGCATGGCTTTTACTTAGTGCTGATAGAATAGATCTTAGTATTGGGCAACAGGGATTAATTAAAAAATTTATAGATTCTTTAGATTCAAGGCAACGAACTGAAGCGGAACATCGAGCAGATTTGTATTACAGAATGTTTGGTAGTCAGTAGAGTACTTTTAAAAAAGTCTAAAATTCTAATTCTCGCAGTTATAGTAACAATTTATTAGTGTAACTGCGGAATTTATATTTTAGCACAAGATAATTTTATGTTTTAAATAGGGCCTACAAGAGTCATTAGGCACTTTTTACAGTCAAATTCAAGTTTAAAACGATTATTTCCAATTTCTAATGTTAGATCCTGTGGTTTAACCTTATGTCTAATAGGACACATGCCCATACAATAACGTAGGCAATGTTTGGAGACTAATAAAGGTCTTGCTGTATCTCCCATTGTAATTTCATAAGCAGGTATAGTATTTATT
>CAZTNG010000114.1:0-4906 GCA_964615195.1 uncultured Enterobacterales bacterium | reverse complement strand
CAATTATTATATTTATTTGTTAGTATTATTTGTATTGCATCAGGTGTTTATTTGTACTTAAAAGGAAGGCTTTTGAATTTACCAGCGGATTCAGTGTTCGTTGTTATTCATCAAAAATTTGGAATAAATATTGGAAATTCTAAGGTTCTTTTTGATTTTTCATATACTGTTTTAGCTGTATTAATTTGTCTATCTTTCATGGGTGAAGTTACTTGTGTTAGAGAAGGTACATTAATAAGTGTGCTTTTGGTAGGTAAATGTATTGGAATACTAAATAAGCTATGTAATATTCATATAGAACACTTCATAAATGGACACATTGGTTTGCCTGAGAACGTCTAACAATTTAACATGCAATTCGTATTTATTTTGAATGTATGAATTGCATGAGATTAGTTTATATTTTCTTTTAATTTCTCTATCCAATTGTTATGGCTTTTATTGATAATATTTATTACATCTTCAAGTTCTAGAAACTCAGGTTCGTATTCTTCAACGTTTCCTTTATTCCTCAAACCTGTTTCAATAATATTACAGAGTTTCTTTATTTTAGTAATTCCACAATACACAGATCCTCCAGCAAATTTATGAATTATTGCCGCTAATTCTAATGGTTTGAAATTATCTCTATTTTTAATATCAAGTTCAATTTGTGGTAATGTTTGTATAAATAGATTTAGCATATCTAATGCTAATGTTTTTCTGCCACCAGTCTGTTTTAATGCGTTTTCAATATTCCAAATTTCGGTGTCTTCCTTGGTAATTGGCATTTGTATTATTGGGGGAGTTACAATTTTATGATTACAATATTTTTGAACTAATGCTAGTAACTGATTTTCTTCTAGTGGTTTTGCTAAGAATTCACTCATTCCTTCTTTTATGAATCGTTCTTGTTCTTCTTTAATGACTAAAGCTGTTACAGCAATAACAGGGGTTGATTTATTTGTTACATTTTCCTTAATTAATTTCATGGTGGTAAGGCCATCTAATATTGGCATTTGTATATCCATGAATATTAAGTCAAATTCAGTGTGTAGGCATCTTTCAATAGCTTCTTGGCCTGTTGAAGCCACATACACATCAGTAACAATTTCGCTTAATAATGATTTAATTAATAATAGATTTGCATCATTATCATCGACGGCTAAAATAGTAGCCTTTATTAGATTGTCTTTATTAATATTTGAATTAATGTTTTGAGGTAAACAATAATTATTATCATAACTAAGTTGTTGTTTTGTGATAGATGTGTTTGTTAAGGCTTCATAGAGTTTATTTGGGAATACAGGCTTGGAAATGATTGACGAAATAGGAGAAAGATCAAGCAATTTCGGATCTGGATCTAAAGTATTAATTGCAAAAATTATTCGTTTTACGCTAGTACTTGGTAAATTATTAAAATCATAAATTAAATGATTAAAGTCATAATCTTTTTGTAATCCAATTAATATATAATCCAAGTCGTTTTTGTTGGCTAGGGAATTAATTGGTTGGAGATTAGACATAGGTATGGCTTGCATTTCCCATTCATCAACTAAGGAACAAAGGGAATTTCTTACCCATGTGTTTACTTCAACTATGGCTATTTTTTTGTTATATAGTTTATTAGATGTATTCTTTGTGTTTTCTACAGATGCTAAACCTTTAGTCACCACGATATTGAAAGAGAATGTCGTGCCCTGACCAACAGTCGATGATAAGCTTATATTTCCGTCCATTTGTTCTATTAGATGTTTAGTTATCACCAAACCTAATCCTGTTCCGCCATATTTTCTTGATATAGATGAATCTGCTTGGGTAAAAGGTGTAAATAATTGAGATTGTTGATCTGCAGAAATACCAATGCCGGTGTCTTTAATTTTGAATAATAAGTCAATTTTATTAAATGATATATTATTGTGTTCTTTAATTGATATATCTAAAGCGACATTACCTTGATGAGTGAATTTTAGTGAGTTGCCAAGTAAATTTGTCAAAATTTGCTCAAGTCTAATAGGATCTCCAAGTATTAGATCGTGGATTAGAGGATCAACAGTTACTGTCAGTTCAATACCTTTTAAGTGAGCTTGAGTTGAGAGAAGTTTTATAGTGTCGTAGCAAACTTTGCGTAGAGAAAAAGGAATGCATTCAAGGTTTAGTTTACTTGATTCTAGTTTTGTGAAATCAAGAATATTGTTTACTATGCTTAGAAGGTTTTTAGCGCTTCTTTCAATTGTGCTTAAGTATTCAAATTGATCATTGTTTAGTTTGGATTTATATAATTGCTGTGCAAAACCTATTATTCCATTAAGTGGTGTTCTTAATTCATGGGACATGTTTGCTAAAAAGTCATTTTTGATTGTGGCCGCTTCTTCTGCTTTTGTATTTGCTAGCTCTAGTTCTTTATTTTGGGTAGATAGTTTATCTAGAGTTTTTCTTAAGTCATTTGTCGCAGTATCAACACTAAATTGCATTTCGTTGTGAAATTCTGCCATTGTACTAGCCATGGAATTTATATATGATCTTAATCTTTCAAGTTCCCCATACATAACACCATTAACTTTAGTATTTACATTTCCTTCCCTAATTTCATATATAACGGAGCTTAATTTGTTTATGGGATCTATTATAATTCTATTTAAATTTATACCAAATATAACACTAATTAACAAACCTAATAGTAGTAATATTACTGCTATTGATATTTCTGTATATACATCAATGATTGTTTGCCCCTTTAATAGATATATACACAAATATCCTGCAATTGGCCTAGGATAATTTAACTTGGGATTTGCAAAAACAACATCAGAATTATTGATAATAGATTCGTCTTTAGTTATTGTAGTATTGTATAAGGTAAGAAGATTTTTTGCATCATAGCTATAGATTGGAATTCTAATTATTAATCCATCATCTGTGTATTCTGTACTTGTGCTAGTATAAATGAATTCATCTTCTTTAGGATTTAATTGAAATAGTGATATTTCAGGAGCTATGCTTGATGTCGCTAGCATTTTGTTTTCTTTATCAAAAACTGCTATTGCTAAAATATTGCGTGCATTGTCTCTAACAGATTCATTTATTAGTCCTTGAACTAAGGTGATGTTTTTTTGATTAAGTGCAAAACTAAGAGAAGTGCTTAATGGGGATGCTATATAACTTCCTTTTGTCATTAAATTTTCATTAAGTTCAGTATAATTTTTAACTGAGAAAAAAGCTGTCATGGTACAACCAATGATAAAAACTGGTATCATAGAAAATAGAAGAATTCTTGTTCTCAATCCATGTCCGTTCATCTTTGCCTCTTAATGATAAAACTTTAAGTTAGTGTTATAATGTATTTATTCAAAAATTTGTTTAATTTTATCAGTTTTACTTTAATTAAACCGTGTTGTAGTTTTTGAATTTTATTAAAAAACGAAAGTTTTGTTGTTACTAACTTCTTGAATAGAGATATTATCATGGTTCACTTCTTCAGGCCTCAGCAAAAAGAAATATCAAGTAAGCACTTTGCTCTTAATATAACAGATTTGGATATAAAAGGAAGGGGGGTTGCTAGATTAGATAATTGCACTTGGTTTGTAGAGGGAGCATTACCAGGGGAAGAAGTCATAGTTCGAACAATAGATCTAAAAAAGAATATAGGTATTGCTGAATTAATTAGTGTAAAAAAAAGAAGTGATAAAAGACTACATCCGTTTTGTCCTAATTTTGCTAAATGTGGAGGATGCTCTTTACAGCATATGTCTGTTGAACATGAGATGCAATCAAAGGTTGAAGGAATTAAACGATTGTTTAAGAAGGTTTTACAGTTAGATTTAAATGAACCAGAAAAAATAGTTTATGAAGAGGAAGAATCATATCGTCGCATATGTCGTTTGTCTGTTACTGGTGATAAAAGGGAAATTCATTTAGGTTTTAGAGAAGCTTTTGGTAAAAAAATAATTGAAATTGAAAAATGCCCAATTCTTGTTGATTCTTTGAGTGATCTTATTGAGCCTATTAGAGCTTTGTTAAATAAGTTATCAAACTTTAAACTTGTTGGACATATAGAATTAGTAGCTGCTGACTCTTGTAATGTAATTCTTGTTAGAACTATAAATATTTTGCCAAAAGAAGATATTGACTTGCTAATTAATTTTGCTAAAGAAAAGTCAATTCTATGTTATGTGTTAACAAGACACGAAAAACAAAAAGAAGATCTTGAGCAAAAGGAAGAGATCGTTTGCTTAAATCCTGAATTAACTAAAGGTGAAAAACCTTTTTATTTAATTAAAGGAATAAAAATTAGCTTTCAACCTAGTGATTTTATTCAGGTTAATTCTAGTATTAATGAGAAAATGGTTGATTGTGGAATTGAATATTTAGATCCACATGATAGCGATGAGGTTTTAGATTTATTTTGTGGATTAGGAAATTTTACACTCCCTATGGCTTCGAAGGTCAAGCATGTATATGGTATTGAGGGAGTTTGGAATATGGTGCATGAAGCGAATGATAATGCCAAAATGGCAGGCATTTTGAATGCTGAATTTTTTGTACATGATCTTGATGATGATTTTGAGAAAACAATTTGGGCAAAAAGTAACGTATCTAAGGTTTTGTTAGATCCTGGTAGGCAAGGTGCAGCTAGGGTTATGCCATATTTAATAAAAAGAAATGTTAAGAATATAGTGTATGTGTCATGTAATCCGTTAACATTAGTTAGAGATTTGGGCGTGCTGTTAAATAAAGGATATATGATAAATAAATGGAGTGTTTTTGATATGTTCCCAAGAACAGAACACGTCGAGACGGTAGTTTTGCTATCAAGAAACTAAAAATTCTCTCTTAAACCCTTTGATTTTAAAGGGTTTTCAAATTTTAACATTTCTAGAAGATAACAGTTTATAACATTTTTGGTGTATGCGGGAACATATTATCC
>CAZTNG010000113.1:0-4982 GCA_964615195.1 uncultured Enterobacterales bacterium | reverse complement strand
AGTAATTATGATTGTGATGATAAATTTAAAATAGTGGAATAGAGATTACGCTTACAAATTACATACAAAAATACATAAATATCTCTATATTATAGAATTTTTTAAACAAGAGGATTATTTACATTACTATATAATTATTATATATCTTTTAGGTTTTTAAAAAATTAGTTCTGCAAATTTTTGTTTAAAAGTTGAGTTTTAACCTAAGTTTTACTTGAATCTTTCTGATTTGTTTATTTATGTCATTATATGTTTTTATAAAGTAATCAAAAGTCGCCTTTTGCTGCTCACTACTTTGGATGAATTTATAATATTCATTTCCCATTCCTTTATCATTAAAAAGATTTTTAAAGAAATCATGAGCCATATTATATGAACTAGAAATCTCTGGGAAAGATATGATGGCTGTAGCCATAATATCATTATAATCACTTAAGGACTTTTGTAATTGCTGCACTATTTCTGTAATTTCATTGATGTTTGTAGCGGTGAAATATGAATTCAACATAGTTTCAAATATGGTACGAGCATTAATCATTCTTGAATAAATTTCTAATTCCGCTTCCGTAAGTTGACGTTGTGTAACTTGCTGTTCACTTGTACGTAAATCTAAAAATAATCTATTTATTTCAATAGTGGCATTTTTAATCTTGCCATAACTTGCAATGAGCATATTTTGATTATTTGCGTAACTTTCGCAATTTAATAATAACTCCTGCGACTTTATTGCAATTTCTTTCCCTTCTTGTAAATATGGAGAATTTACATATTCCTGTAAACTGCTAATAGCGAAACTTAATTCTTCTCGACTAGACCAAAGCTCATCACGATTCACTAAAAAATCATCGCGATTTCTTGTTTCCGCCATAATAAGCATTGCAGCTTTATAACGATTTAAATCACTTTCCAAATCTTTCAAAAAATACGCATTTTGCAAATAAGTAATATTTGAAGAAGACACCGTTTCAATATTTGCCATTGCATTCATCATCGGCGTAGCAAAATAAAGGCCACAACAGACAGCACTAGCTATTAGTGTTTTTGATGTACTGAAAGTGTTATGCTTTAAAAATCCTTTAATGTTCATTTCAAATCCATTGATATAATAATTATGTTACGTACTCAGCAAGCGAATAATATATCAATAATTAAACTTCCATCAATTTAAAGTCTAACCAAAGATTATATTTGAATATTTTCCGCTAATCCCTTCTGTTTAATTGAGTATTTCATGTTAAAAACAACTCAAAATTTTCTTTATAAAATTTTACTCTATCAAAAATGACTATCAAATTCAAATTTTAAGTAGTTTTTTTCTGAAGATATTGCGATACATTATCACTTATTCACATCAACTTTCGTTAATTAGCACTAACATCCATCGGTATAGACTTTTGTTATTACTGAAGTACTATTATCAGAATTAATCTGCACTGTGTATTGCAAAACACAAGAATCAGCAAGATATCCTGTATAACCGACAGAATTTGATGGAGCCATAAAAATGGAGCCTAAACCAGAATTTTTATTAGCCTCAGCATACGGATTATAATAACACCAACTCCAAGAGCTATCACAGGCAACGTTAGTCGACATCTTTTTAAATGACTCTTCATTTTGTAAAGCTCTTATAATACCATTGCGCATTGCTATTGGATTACCATAAGCAGTACATACGACATTGCTATCTGCATCATCAGAAGGACATGAGGTTATAAAACCTTCAAAATTTGAACCTGCATACATTGGCAATTTCTCTGTATGCTTTATCAATGAATTAGCAAAAGATATTTGTACAGCACTCTTCACAGCTCCCTCTAAACCATGAACTGAAGCAACACGAGCATCTCTTTGCATTTCCATAAACTTTGGTAATGCAACTTTAGCAAGAATACCTAATATGACAATAACAACAATTAGCTCTATTAAAGTAAAACCTCTATTACTTCTCATTTATATCACCACAGACAACTTGTTATATAATTTTAATTTTTAGCCAATCAATTTCTTGACTACATTTATTACATTAAATGATAGTTTTTAAACAATCCTTTTCTGTTTAAAAACAATCTATATTTTTATGAATTATTGTATAAATACTAAGAAAAACACAATAAATAAACTTTCATAGTTATGAGTAATTTCACAAAATTATAATATTTATTAACAATTAAATAATATATAATTTTAAATCCATATTAATTTAAAAAGCTTCAAATCTTAAGACTTGAAGCTTTTTTATTATCTAATTTGAACTAGACTAGCTATTAACAACCAGTTGTTAAAGCAGTTGTTTTTACAGTTGAAGTCTTATCACCAGTTTTCTTTTCAAGAGAATACTTTAATGCACATGAAGTAGCTTCAGTACCTGTATAACCTACAGTTGATGATGGTGCAAAGTAAATAGTAACAGTAGTAACAGTAGTATCAGTAGAAGTAGCTGCTGGGTAATAACACCATTCTTGAGAATTGTCACATGAATCACCAGCAGATTTTAAAATTTGGAATGAATCTTCATTCTGCAATGCGTTGATGATACCATTTTTCTGAGCAGATGGATTACCAAATACTGTACAAATTACTGTTGATGAAGCATTATCATCAGGACACGCCTTTACACCAGAACCAGCATATAACTCTGTACGATCAGTACCTTGAACAATTGATTTAGCAAAAGTCATATTAACAGCACTCTTAATCGCACCATTTAAACCTTGAATTGCAGAAATGCGAGCATCCTTTTGCAAATCCATAAATTTAGGTGCTGCAACAGCAGAAAGAATACCTAAAATAACAATTACTACAACGAGTTCTATTAATGTGAAACCTTTATTGTTCTTCATAACTTTAACCTCCGAGGGGTATATTTTATTTTAAATTCGTTAATCTCAACAAACGAACAGTGCCATTGTATGAAAAACAAAATTTAAAACAAACAAAAAATAAAAAAAATGCGTTATAAATCCACTATTTACGGTATATATTCCAAATAATTGTTAAGATAATCAACTATTTTAATAAAAAATACCGTTATATATCAAAACATGATATTAACAACCATCAGTTAAACGAATAATATGTGGTTGAATCTTGATATCTGAATTACTTGTGCCTACAGCTTGCTGATATACAATAGCACATAAATCATCACTTACAGTACCGTTTGTAAGTGTATAACCTTTAGGCCAAAATACTGCAACATCAGATATTGCAATAGTACTACCTCTTGGTTGATAAGATTTAACTTTAGTTGAAGTTATACTTTTGGGATTCTTACAAAAGCACCAATCAGTTTTACAATTTAAATCATCAGCTGACAATGCAGAACAACGAGTACTTGAAGCATAACCATTGTAGACTGTATCTACACCATCAATAAGCTTATATACCTCTACAGCATCAGGATAACTATATTTAACACGAACCTTTTGATTATTGACAGTTATGCATACAGTTTCATCGTATTTTACATCGCAATCTTGGCCTTTATCACTACTACCAAGACTTGATGTATTATGAATAATTGCATTTGATTGAACCATACTAATTACTGATTTTAAACTTCCATTTAAACCATCAAGCTTTGCTATCTGACTGTCTCGCTGAAGATCCATAAACTTTGGAGCTGCAACAGCCGCTAATATGCCTAGAACAACAATCACCACAATCAGCTCAATCAAAGTAAAGCCAGAATTTAAACTACGATTCATATGAATACCCATAATATTTCCATTCATTAATGTAAAACTTAAACTAATTTTAATAATACTACTAATAATAAATTATCATTATTTTACTCATTGTATACCTAGCTTACAAGCACTAACAATAAAAAAATAGTACTGTCTAAAACCAAAATACTACAAAATTAAAAGGGTAAGTTCAATAACGAACCTACCCTAAAAATATTTAATGTATAAATATAATTGATTACTTACACAGCTGGAGTATAAACTTCAAAGTATGCTTGAGCGTGAGCACATGCTGGGCAAACCTTAGGAGCTTCAGTACCTTCGTGTAGATAACCACAATTACGGCAACGCCAAGTAACCTTATCACCACGCTTAAATACTTTACCTTCCATTAGGTTTGTGTACATGGTTAAATAACGATTTTCATGTCCCCTTTCAGCTACGCATACCGCTTCAAAAACAGCAGCAATAACAGGGAAACCTTCTTCACGAGCAATTTTTGCAAATTCAGGGTACATATCAGCCCACTCTTCATGTTCACCAGCTGCCGCAGCCTTTAAATTTTCAAGAGTTGTACCAATCTTTCCAGCAGGGAACGTTGCAGTCAATTCAACATCACCACCTTCAAGGAATTTAAAGAAACGTTCTGCATGTTCCTTTTCTTGCTGAGCTGTTTCAGCAAATATTTCACTGATTTGTACTAAACCTTCAGACTTAGCCTTTGAAGCAAAGAAGGTATAACGATTACGAGCCTGAGATTCTCCAGCAAATGAATGAAGAAGATTCTTTTCAGTTTTAGTACCCTTTAAACTAGCCATATATTTCCTCTTTATTTTTATCAAATCAAACAAGATTATTTATGTATTAACACCATAAACATCCAATTAGAAACTATATATTTATATATTAGTCAAAACTCTTTTATGTAGCCATCAAACAATACACATTTAACTTAAAAATAAAATATTATTTTTAGCATAACAATATGTGTTACATAAAATGTATTTCACAATACTGATAATTTTTACAAAAAAGTAACTCTGCTTTCTTCATACTGTAAGAATTTCAAAATTTAAACAAATATATTTTTTTATTTTTGCAATCTAGTTCTCTATTTTCTCAAATGAAAATTTTGAACTAAATGTAAATGTGAAACATTATAGTAGAATACCTTAGCTACTATTTTGTAACAGAATACGACCACTACAGTGATGTATTACTCTAACTTAATAACTATTAATATATAACATAATTTGAATTTGGAAAATTAACATGAATATGTGGAAATTA
>CAZTNG010000112.1:0-5012 GCA_964615195.1 uncultured Enterobacterales bacterium | reverse complement strand
TTGAATAAGTAAATGAAACACTTTCCATATCATGGTAAGGTTTATTCTCAGGAAGGAAAGTAAGTGGAGTATTTTCACCCATTTCTACAATTACAGCATCTTCAAGAATAATCTTATAATAAAGTTCTTCTTCACCAGTTGGTTTAATACGATAATAGTCAAGTTCCATTGATACCTGTTCACCCTTGCAACAAGCAGCAAAAAGCTTTGGAGAAGAAACATCTTTTGCCTTTACAACTTCTAATGGCTGATGAATACGCTGACCAGTAGGTAAACCTGTATGAGTATCACGAGGAATTTCAACCTTATGATCCATTGCATAAACTAAAATCTTGTCCTTTTTGTCACCAGATTGATCACAAGATCCTTTGATCTCGCCTTGATTCTTACCAGTAACCTTCATATACATTGTTAATGCCATGTCGTTATCCCCTATAATAAATAAAAAAACATAAAAAAGTTCTTTAAACTAAATTTATAAATGTAAGATAAAACATAATTTTATAAAAAAAAGTGATATAAACACATATTTAATACTTTTATTTTTAAATAACCTAAAAAATGATACATGACAGCAATTATTGCTTTTAATTTTTAATGAACCAACTTAATTTTAAAAAATATTGGTTTGTTTTTGTAAATATTTACCATATCTACAAACATACAATGTTTGATAAAACAGAGTAAATATATAACAACAGTTGCATACTAAAAATTAGTTACGCAATTTTATATCACCATAAATATTTTAACGAACGTATGTTGTTCAGTACTAATGTAAATATAGTAATTTTTATCCTAGAATCGACCTATTATGCTTTATTGCTAAGCTGTAATTTCAATCTGATTTCCTTCTAGATCAACAATACAACTTTCGTAATACCCATCTCCTGTTGTTCTAGGTCCACTAAGAACTTGAAAGCCATCATTTTTAAGCTGCAAAGTTAATTTATCAACCTTCTCTTTTGAACCAACACTAAATGCTACATGAATAAAGCCTGTTCTTTTTAAACCTTTTTCTGCATTCTGCATTTCAGGATGATTCATTATTTCAAGACGAGCACCATCATCAAATTTTAAAAAATAAGACTTAAAATCAGTATTTTTGTTATGATAGCCATCATTTGATACAGCTCCAAAATACTTAATAAAAAAATCTCTTATCTCCACTAAATTCTCAACATACATTGCAACATGTTCAATTTTCATAAAATTCTCCTTTAATTAAATTTTATTTAATCCTGATATTTTTAATACTCTGTTATACATTACAAACTGAAGGATAAGTATCAATAACAAATAAATAGGTAATAGGATAATTCCTAAATAATTCGATATTAGTCCAAATAGTGGAGGCATTATACTTGTACCAATATAAGCACTTGCCATTTGAACACCAACCATAGCCTGAGACTTTTCCCTACCAAAATGAACTGGAGTGGAATGTATAATACATGGATATATAGGCGCGCAACCTACTCCTATTGCTATAAAACCAACCAAGCTAAATAACTGAGGAAGAGGCAAAATAAGTAGCAGAATACCTACTGCTATGATAATCTGACCCAAATGGATTAATTTAGTATCTGATAACTTAAAAGTTAAAAATCCATTAACCGCCCTTCCTGCTGTTATTCCTATATAAAACAAACTTGCAAAAGCTACAGCTGTAACTTCAGGAACACCTTTGTACATAACTAGATAACTACTTGCCCATAGACCAACTGTTTGTTCTAATGAACAATAACAGAAAAAAGCAATCATGATTTCCTTCGCACCACGAATATTAATAACTTTTAGTAGCGGTATAGGCTTTGAAGATAATTGTTCTTCTACTTGTAACTCATCTTTTTCTTTCTTTTTCCATAAAGGCAAACTTAACATAATGATTACTGACAATACAACCTGTATTAATCCTATGAACATATAACCATTATTCCAAGAACCTGTATGCGAAATTGCTGCACACATAATATATGGACCGACAGATGCACCGACACCCCACATACAATGAAGCCAACTCATATGTCTGCTCTCAAAATGCAAAGCAACATAATTATTAAGCGCTGCATCTACCGAACCTGCACCTAATCCATAAGGAATAGCAAAAAAACATAACATCATAAACGAATGTGAAATGGAAAAGCCTAATAAAGCTATTGCAGTCAATGCAACACTAATAGCTGTAACTTTGCCTGCACCTAATCGCTTTGTAAGACGATCACTTTGTAGACTAGATATTACTGTACCAACTGAAATAATCATGAATATAATTCCTGACCATGAAACAGGTACATCTAATTCTGGATAAATAACAGGCCATGCACTACCAAGTAAAGAATCGGGCAAGCCAAGTGAAACAAAAGACACATAAATTATTGCTAACAATAACGAAATCATTTTTTCTCCTATTTAATAAACAATAATTATTCAGAACAATATAATCATCAAATTTATCTGATAATAAATTCAGCAAAGGTTAATTACGTTTTATACCAATCTTTGCCATTGTTTTGTTGATATATTGAATTTATAATATGATTATATTGCCTATTTTTTAAAGAAAAAGGGGAAAACAACCATCTTTATATGACAAAACAGTCAAATAAGAGTTTTTATGAAAATATCAATTTGTAACACAACTACTGACGAAAAAGGAAAAGAACTTCTTGAACATGGAACAGCTCTATTTCCAATTTCTTGCTATGAAGATGATTTAACAATAATGAATGTCCCTTGGCATTGGCACGAGGAATTTGAAGTACTATATGTTACCGAAGGTAATCCAATTGTATTAGTTGGAACGACACAATACACCTTAAACGAAGGTGAAGGATTTTTTATAAACTCAGGTATTCCTCATTCTGTTCAAAAAGGGAATTCTGCTACAAGTAAAATACGTTCTATTGTGTTCCACCCTAGAATTATTGGAGGCGGTGTTGATAGTATATATTGGCAAAAATATATACAACCAATAATATCTAACCCATTGCTCGCCGAGGTTTACTTTGATAATTCAGAATCATGGCATAATTCTGCAATTCATCAAATAATTAAAGCTTGGAGTACATGTACTTCAGATAGTCCAGGATATGAATTCGATGTTCGTACATTTCTATCGTCAATGATATTTTGTTTGTCACAGAATTGTCCAATTAACATAAAACGACCTTCAGATAAAATATTAAAAAATAATGAACGACTAAAATGTATGCTTTTATTTATTCAACAAAATTATACAAATCAAATTTCAGTATCTATGATTGCAGAATCTGCACTAATTAGTGAAAGTGAATGCATGAGATGCTTTCGTTCTACAATGAATACTTCACCAATAAAATACTTAAAACATTTTAGACTAGAGCAAGCTTCTAATCTTTTATCAACATCAGATAACAAAATAATTGATATTGGTATGGCATGTGGATTTCAAGATATAAGCTACTTTATAAAATCTTTCAAAACTTTATATGATTTAACACCTAGTGAATTTCAAAAGAAAAATAAAAAATAAAAAGTAACAATTAAAGAATATCTTACCTGCCAAATAAATAATTTGCAAAATTAAGAATCTTTTATAAAAAAGTTAATTGTCCCTAAAAAACATCGATAAAAAATTATAAAATAATCACTTTTAATTTTGCTAAAACGATATAAAATATAATAAAAAAATTTATTTTAATATTAGAGTTATAAATGAAAAAATTTACTTTTATGCTATGGTTCTTCGCTTTTATATTTGTGTGTAGTACAGCATCAATTGAAGCTAATGCTCGTCAAGATAGTAGCAACTCTCCTTCTAGAGTAAATGGTTATTATAGAAGTAATGGTACATATGTTTCACCTCATTATCGTTCTACAAGAGATAACTATCATAATAATAATTGGTCAGTTCAAGGAAATGTAAACCCTTATACTGGCAAACCTGGCACTAAAGAACGTAGATAATAATTAAAATAAAAATGTTCTTAACTAAAACAAACTTTTAAGAAAACTATGTTTTAATGCTAGTATCACTATTAGTAATGTATAAATTTAAACGTAAAATTTTAGTTACTATATAAAAAAACAAAACCTGCCATTAATTTTTACATCAATAACAGGTTACTAGTACGCTTTAGCGAAAATGCTTGCGAACATTTTTGCAATTACTCTTAAGGTAATTTTTTGCAAAAAAAGATCCTTCTAATTATTTAAACATCCGTGTTTTCGGCTTTAAAAGGGATTTTATAATCACCCTCCAAATGTTCCATGAATAGAAGACTACTCTCTAATTATTAATTTTTAAATACCTAATCATTAAAAATTTGAAGTGGCTTGTGCTTATGTTTAATACACCTCAAAATAATGAGATACCGTTCTCAAACTTAAAACTTAATTAAATGTGAAATATAATAATTAGGCTAATTTTACATATATGTAAGCAAAAAGCCCCCTTATCAATCTAAAAACACAAAGAAATCTTATTTTATTTTTAGTACTATACAAATAGGAATACATTATCAATCGCAATAAAAAAAATATAACAAATTTATATTAAGTATTAAATAATTAAAATAAATTGCATAAAAGATTCATCTTTATTTCCATGCCACAATTGAGCTCAACCCGCCAAAAATAAAAAGCATTATCTATCGAAATGACAACCTACTATCTAAGGAAAGTAATAATAATCAAATTTTAAAAATAAAGTTTTCAATTGTTGGATAAATCATCACTTTAAATATCAGCTTTTAACATAAATTTTACGGTATACTATGACAAGCAAAGACATGTATCACTTATAGCTTTTTATTTACTTAGTGTTTTTACTTTTGTTTATTAGGAATTTATCATGGCAAATTTCAATTATATCAATAGAAACAACGAAGATTTTTTTAAATCTATTAAAGAGTTTTATATTGATAAAACTAATTTAATATCGTTTACTAATACAAAATTAGATACAGAAAGTTGTTTAATATGTGTAAGTCGCCCACGCCGTTTTGGTAAATCAATAACAGCAAAAATGT
>CAZTNG010000111.1:0-5133 GCA_964615195.1 uncultured Enterobacterales bacterium | reverse complement strand
TAAAAATTATTGTTTAAAGTATATAGTCAATAATTTTTTATTGCAAATAGCCATCAATTTATAGTCTTATATAATCTATATAATTTAATCTTTTTTATTGCTTTAAAATGTGTATTTATATGTTATATTTAATTAAATTACAATTATATTTCATTATAGGCATTATTTAATATAATTAAACAACTAATTAAGAATAGGACTTATTTATATGAATATTTACATGATCGCATAATAGATATTATGTTAAATTAAAAGTATATAGAAGAAGGGTACTTTAATTAATTTGGCTCCAGGATGTTTTAATACCTTAAGTATAGATCTTTTCATTTAAATTGTTCTCTTGTTATTCAATGAATACTCTTTCTAGCATTGCTTCTACAATTATACAACAAAGTCATTTCATATTTATTTTTTTCAATAAGAAAAAGAATATTCAACCTAATAGTTGTCCAAGTATAGATAATACTAATATCATTTTTCCTAAATTTGATACAATTTACTTAAAATTAAACGTATAAATGAACTTTATTACACAATCTTAACTCTTATGTATGGCTTTCCTATTATTAAGGTTCGTTTTGTATGTTATTTAGAATAATATGGACAAAATTAAGCAATATGTCTTGGCTTTCGTTCTTATCATTGGTTACAGGATATTATGTAGTTGTATTAAATTACCCAATTCTTCGACATTTTTATCAAATTCTAGCAAATTTAGATGATTATAATATTTGGTTCGCAATTTCGATTCCTTTTGTTTTATTCTCATTATTGCTAATTATCTTTACCTTATTTAGTTTTAAATATATATTAAAGCCAATATTTTTTATGTTGCTAAGTACGTCAGGTATAGTGTTTTACGCAGCATTAAGATATAACATTCTTTTTGATCAAGATATGATTCAAAATATCTTTGAAAGTAACACAAGAGAAGCTTTATCATATATCAATTTAGAAAGTATTACATTTTCTCTTTGTTCAGGATTACTACCTGCAATAGCAGTGTGTTTTATAAAAATTAAATACCCTTCTACAATATTGAAAGGATTAATTAAACGAATAGCTGTAATAGTTGTTGCTTTATCATTTGTAGGATTAGTCGCAGCATTTCAATACCAAAGTTATGCTTCAGTTGGTCGTAACAACAGAACTCTTAATCATGAAATAATTCCAGCTAGTTATGTTTATTCCACAATTAAATATATTAAAAAAACATATTTTACAAAACCAATTGCTTTCAAACAGTTAGGTACAGATGCTGTAATTCATAATCCAGAAGAACGACCTGAAATTATGGTTATTGTTGTTGGTGAAACTGCAAGAACAGCAAATTTTCCGGAAGAAGGATATCCTAAAAATACAACACCATTTACTGATAATTTACCTAACTTGGTTTTCTACCATAATGTAAAGTCTTGTGGTACAGCTACTGCTGTATCTGTACCTTGTATGTTTTCAAACCTAACACGCAATGATTATGACCATGATGAAGCATATAACTCAAGTAATTTAGTTGATGTGTTAAATACTTCAGGTTATGGTGTCATTTGGATTGATAATGATGGAGGGTGTAAGGGAGCTTGCAGTCGTGTGGAAAATTACGAAATTAATCCAAAAACTGAAGATGAAAAGTATTGCAATGGCGAGACCTGTTATGATGAGATTCTAGTAGAAAAAATGAAGTTAGCAATAAATTCTCTTAAAACAGAACATAGAATTATTTTTCTTCATTTAATAGGTAGTCACGGACCGACCTACTATCAACGAGTTCCCCCAGAATTAAAAAAGTTTACACCTTCATGTGAACGTAGCGATATTCAAAACTGTACTCAGGAAGAACTTATAAATGCATATGACAATACAATTTACTACACAGATTATGTATTAAAGAAAATTGTCGATGAATTAAAAACTTATGAACCAAACTATGGCGTTGGTTTATTTTATGTTTCAGATCATGGCGAATCTTTAGGTGAATATAGCATGTACTTACACGGAGCTCCATATGCAATTGCTCCAGATTTTCAAACAAATGTGCCTATGCTATCATGGTTTGGAGAAGGATTTAGAAAGGATCATAAGTTAAGTACGAGTTGTCTAGAATCTAAAGTTAATAATGAATATACTCACGATAATTTCTTTCACAGTATTTTGGGAATTATGGACATTAATACTAATGTATACGATAAAAATCTAGATATCTTTAGTAGCTGTAGAACTGAATAATTACTTTTTAAAGATAACTTAAAATATATTATTTACTGTTTTGGTCTCACGGAAAAATATAAAAGAACTAGCAATAATAATCTAAATTTGACTTTATTTATTGCTAAGTTCTTTTAATTTTGTATTAGTCTATTTTATTTTAAATTTATCTTTAAAGACATCCAATGGTAGATCCTCTTTTTTGAAATTCAATGGATTATCATAAAGAACCATAAATAAATTGGCATATTTTTTCTTCTTTTTATTTGTTTTTTCAATAGTTAATTCTGGGGCTAAATTGTATAACATATTAGCTTCTTCATTAAAGTTAAGAGGATCTTTTTCTGAAAATAAATCTTGATAAATTTTTTCAAAATCTTCTCGCAAATTTTTAATTTTTCCCCAATCACTATTATTTAAAACCTTGTTTGTTATTACTGAATAAAAATTTTCCTGAAGTTTATTTATTAATTTTTGATACTTAGATTCATTTAATGTCATATTGTTATAGCTGTTTTCATCTTGAACATCACAATCAATATGTATTAAATTTAAAGGTTCCTTTGCTTTAGTTTTCCTTTGAGAATTACCAGAAATTCTATTTTTAATATTTAAATGTTCATTAAAATCAACATAGGCAGATTCACATTTATTTCGCAATTCATCAATTTGAGCCAAAGCTAAAAGTTTCTTTATAGATTCAGTATCAACCCACTTGCCTGGCTTTCCACTTAGATCTTCCATCCTCGAATCCATATAATTAGAGAAACAATCTAAATATTCTTTTTTAGTTTTTATTAGATGAGATAATAATTTTTTTGTGAAATCATTGAATTCAATATCCGTAATTTCCAATTTATTAACACCCGCACCATAAGACTTTGCATGCCCAATAATGTGGTAACATTCGCTATTATCTCCAAAAGTCATACACCAAAGTAAAGCTCCTAATTCAATTGGGCGGAGATTATTGAATGTTAAAAAACCCTCAAATTTATTATCTTTAGGTAAAAAATCGACTTTAGTTAATATGTTTTCATTGCCATTTGATAGTGTTGGCTCAAAAAGTTTGCTTACTATTTTATAGCGTTTTCTACCTGCTAATATTGCAAACGGCTGATCATATGTATCGCTATTAGCGACATACAATGGATAAAATGAAGGCTTCGGCTCGGCAAGGACATATTTTTTAGAAATAATTGATTGATCTGTAGCATTAGGACCAATTAAATCTGAAAAATTTACACGCCCCTTCAAGTTATATTTAATTAATTCTTTGTCTTTTCTAATTGTGCCAAACATGCATTCTGCGAAATCAAAAGCATTATCATTGTTTAGATACTCATTTATGTGATCTGCCATTGCAGAAAAGGAGTTTTTATATCTAACTCTTGAAATTTTGCATGTGCCAATAGCATATTCATTGGCACCATAGTAATCTTTCCAAACAGGCATTCCAACACATTCACAATCTGTTGTTGAAGTAGTATATTTAAGTAATTGCTTAACTTGATCTGAATTTTGGCTTTGCTGAAAATCTTGAATTTTAGCAATCATAGCCTTATCACATGGAGTGTAAGAGTCCTTAGAATTATCAACAAAAAAATAACCATAGTAAGGTTTATTTTTATTAACCGGTTTGTTTACAAAAGATAAGTATCCTTTAATGCTAGAACTAGATTCTTTTTTAGTAATCTTTAAAATTTTATCATTAGTGATATTTGCATAAAAAGGAATGAGTTTGTCTTAACATCCAGCTTTCTTGTATTTTTTTATTGCATCATCATTTCCATTAAATCCAGTAATATCCAATATTGAGATATCATTAAGGGCAAAGACTTTTTTACAATTCTTATATTCCCAACGGTAGTTGCCATCTTCTGTTTTATGAAACCTAATAAAAATTGGGTCAGATTTACTTATTTTTTTAAAATCAATTCTATGAGACAGAATACGATCATCATAATTATCAAATTTTCCAAAAGTTGCAGCTTCTAATACAGAGCGTATCATACCTTTAATACTAGATCCTGGAATAATATACTTTCCTGACTGTTGAGCCATTTTTAAATTATCATCGCTACCTTTAGTATCGCCAACACAAATTGGGGTCATATTGTGCAAATTAAAATATATTTTTCCACTCAATCCGTCAGAAAAAGGAACATCATGACTAACTCCTTTACACCATTCTGGCAAACATAACCAATTTTCTAAAGGAACAAAATCATAAGGGAATTTTTTTGCATCATCAATTTGCAATTTATTATTATTTATCATATTAAACTCCAACAAAACCTATAAATTGCTGATACTTTGGTTCAAATTTTCCATCATCAGTTGAGACGTAACCAATTCTATATTTGGCTTGTTTGTACCCTGTAATTTGCAAATCATGTCTAATAACCAAGCTTTGTTCATATGTGATACACACTTCTCCAATACTACTGGTATCAGCGCATTTAGCATATGTATAAGTAGCAGCAGAATATAAATCATCATGCAGAAGCTTTATTCTTAACGTGCTTTCTGTTTTAGTGTTAAATAATTCAAGCTCCAGAAGTTTATTTAAATCTAATGATTCAACGTCAGCTAAGTTAGAAATTAAAATAACTTCATTAGTGTCGAGTGGAACGAACCGCCCAGCATAATTTAACTGTCTTACTCATTTATTGTTCTCCAAGCATTTTCACAAGTTCTTTTATACCTCTCATATCGGCTTTTTCACCCGTTAATTCGCCCATCATTTTTCGGATATCACATTCTGCACTTTGAATCATTTTTTCTATATCGTTAAGACTGTCTTTGTACTTGTCATTTAACTTTTCCAAATTGCCAGCTAAGTCTGTTAAAAGCTCGCTTGAAAGATTTTCTAATTTGTCAAGAAGTGGAGTTATCCACTTTTTTTCTAATAAGTTTTTTGCATCT
>CAZTNG010000110.1:0-5216 GCA_964615195.1 uncultured Enterobacterales bacterium | reverse complement strand
AATTAACTATGATCTGACAACTAAAAAGCATAGCTGTAAAATTCAACGTTTTTATCATAACCCATAGCTTTAGATGTAAAGATTTAATTTATCAATAAAGAATATAGCGATGATTATATAAATCCCGCTAGATATCATATTATATAAAATGTTATTTTTTATATATGAGCTAATTATATTAACCTTAAGGTCTTCAGGTTTTGCAGAAAGACTTATAATTTTATCTTGGGTATTAAAATCGAAAGGTAGAAGAGGTTTAACTTTTAGCTTACCTGCACCTATTTCTGCTAGAAAACTAATAGCTTGTTTTGTGTAAATAGCTTCGATAGAGAAGCGAAAATCTCCATCTTTAGGTTTTTGGTAATTACCTTTTGGATAGTAAAAATTTTTATGAATTTTAGCTCCATTTGGGAGTGAGAGCTTTGCTTTTTCTAAGTTTATTTGTGGAATTGTGTAAAAACTCTCTTCATTAATTTTTATCATAAAGTTATCAATAATGGTTATTGTATTTTTGGACGGAGTTTTGTTCATATCTTCAGGAAAATTAGAAGTTTTATTCCAAGATAGTTTATTTGAATCTTTAGATTGAGAATAGCATTCAGGTTTATAGTTGAGGTAAATAAATTCCCCTTGAAGTATATTATTAGGATCCGTAAATGATGGAGCTTCGTATGGTGCATTAAGCACTAAGTAATCACAAGGCTTTAATTTAGCTACAGTTTCTATTAATCTATCTTTTGTTCGAATACATGGTATTTTTTTGATTTTTGTTATAAGTTTATTTGCCCATAGTAATAATGCAATAGGATTAAGGATAAGACCTAAAAAAACATAGATCTCAATACATGACCATATTACTGTATCAGCAGAAAGCGTTTTTGAAAAGTAGACTTCAACAGGTACTATTATGGCTGTTAGAGCTCCTTGGTAAACTATAAATTGATAACTCATAAAAAATTGTTTACCCAAAGGATTGGTATTAAAAGGATCAATAAGACAGTATAAGGATATAGCGACAAGAATATAAAAAATTATTACGCATAAATATATTTTTAGTGGAGCAAAAGAAAACTTAAGACTAGGGAACATATAAATAGTAAGTAAAGCTAAAGTTGTAATAACAATAAAATAAATTGCTTTTTTAATCATATCGTTCTTATCTCTAATAATGTTTTATTGTGGCAATATTCTATAACTATAATACTAACAATTAAATCTTATTATAGAAAAATTGATTTATGTGTAAAAAACGAAAAGCAGTAAAAATATAACTTTTGTATTTAATATTATATGTTGTTGTTTTGAACTTTACCAATAAAAAGGACCGATTTTCACAAAGTGAAAACCAGTCCTAAAATAAATGTAAATTATTTAATTTACGTTATTAGTACGTGTATTAGAGAACGTGTACTGAAGAAGTGTTAGTTGTGCCACTTGGTACTAATGCACCAGAAACCATAACTACAGTGTCACCCTTCTTAGCAAGGCCAGACTTGATAGCATATTCTTTACCTAAACGGAAGAAATCATCAGTTGAGCTGATTGATTCTACAACCATAGGAGTTACACCACGAACGATGCAAAGCTGACGTGCAGTCTTAACGTTAGTTGTTAAAGCAAGAATGTTAGCAGTAGGGAAGTACTTACGTACTGCACGTGCTGACTTACCGTGCTGAGTAGCAACAACGATTAATGGAGCATGAAGGTTTTCAGAAATTTCAACTGCACCCATACATACTGCTTCAGTAGTGTGCTTGTAATCTTTCTGAGCAAGGTAACGAGTACTAACTTCAGAATCTGTACGTTCACAGATTGAAGCCATTGTGCTAACTGCTTCACGTGGGTATTTACCCTTAGCAGATTCGCCTGAAAGCATAACTGCATCAGTACCATCAAAAATTGCATTTGCAACGTCACCAGCTTCCGCTCTTGTAGGACGTGGGTTCTTCTGCATTGAATCAAGCATCTGAGTAGCAGTGATAACAATCTTACCAACTTCGTTACAACGACGGATAATCTTCTTCTGAGCGAGAATAACTTCCTGAGCAGGAATTTCAACACCTAAGTCACCACGAGCAACCATGATACCATCAGAAGCTTCGAGGATATCTTCGAAGTTATCTAAGCCTTCTTGGTTTTCGATCTTAGAAATGATCTTAACGTCTTGACCGCCATTCTGGTCTAACCATGAACGAACTTCTTCAACGTCTTTCTGCTTACGAACGAATGAAACAGCGATAAAATCTACGCCTCTTTCGATACCAAATACTAAGTCACCTCTGTCCTTTTCAGAAAGAGCAGGAAGATTAGTAATAACACCAGGAAGATTTACACCTTTCTTGTTACCGAGCATTGCGTTGTTTAAAACTTCACAAGTAGCTTCTGTTTCATCAGCATTCTTAGCAAGAACTTTTAAGCCAATTAAACCATCATCGATAAGAATTGTGTTACCGATAGCGATATCTTTAACGAGACCTGCATAACTAACTGAGCAATGGTCTGCTGTAGTAGTAACCTTTGGATAATCAGTAGTAACAACGAATTTCTGACCTTTCTTGAGTTCAACTTCACCGTCGTTAGGTACTTCACCTGTACGAATTTCTGGACCCTTGGTATCAAGAACGATAGCAAATACTTTACCAGTATCTTTCATGATTGCGTTAATAGTAGTAATACGTGCGCCTTGTTCTTCATGATCACCATGAGAGAAGTTTAAACGCATAGCATTCATGCCAGAATCTAGAAGTTGCTGTAAAACTTCACGTGGTTCGGACTTTGGTCCGATAGTACATACCATCTTTGTCTTTTTCATAAAAACGATCCTATATATGATTTGATATTCATAATCTGCAAATTAAAATATAATAATATGCAAATTTGCGCGCATTTTACAAGGAAACGAGATTAATTTCAAAGTTTTCAGAACAATATTTTTAAAGTTTTTCTTAAAATTAACATGCTCTTTATAGAATATACGAATCATTGCTTTGTTTTGGTGCAATTTATGTTTATTGAATTATAATTAACTATTATCAATTAATAAAAATATTTTAATTTTATATGTTTATTAAATAAAACAATTTTAATTAAAAATAATTTTATTTTGTATGAAAATTTTTCAAATTTTCACATGGTTTTACAGAGATTTAGTATTTTTATGTTAAAAATTGAACTATTAACATTTTAATTTCAAGAAAAATTTTTGATTGCCGATAGTACTAAATAACAAGTATGCGAGCTAAAACTAGTTTAATGTATGTTTATAGAATTATAATCAAGCATATTGTGGTTTTAATTTTATTTTTTCCAAATTTAAGATTTTATTAAAACGTTATTTGGCTGGATATCACGGTATTGAAAGTAGAATAAAAATGAAACCTAGAATTTTAAGCAAACAGATATAATTGAGTGTCAATATTGGAATGCAGATAAAAAAAATTATTACTTCACTCAAAGGAAAAGTATCTTATCGTGTTGGTATGTATCTAACAATGGGTGCTGCAGGAACACAGGGATTGATGCTTAGTAGTGTTGAAGCTTTTCAAGTCGCAGGATTAGCAGCTGTAGCTCTTTCGTCTTGGGAACTAGCACGTATTGGCTATGCTTCTGTTTTGCATATAACACAATCTTCTAATGAAAATAATATAAAGATGCTTGCTAAAGCACTCGAATCAGCAGATAAAAAATCTGCTGAGCATCAATCATATTTGTTAAGTTGTTTTGATATTGGCAATGCATATTTAAAAGGCTATGGTGTTGCTAAGGATTATGAAAAAGCTTTCGATTGTTTTTATGATGGAGCTAAGCATGGATCATCTGAATGTGCTGTTATGCTAGGAAGCTTTTATGAAGAAGGTAAATGTAAACCTAAAAATGATTTTTTAGCTTGCTATTGGTATGAGGAAAGTGCATTTTCAAAAAATGCTGAAGGTTGCTATCATTTAGCTAAATGGTACACAAATTATAATCATGAGAAGTATACTAAGAGAATAGTTTATTTTATAGAGCAAGCTTGCAACTCTGGTTTAAAAAAAGCTATTGATTTGCGTAATGATTTAATGCAATCGGGTAAATATCCCACTGATGTTCAAACACTTTGTTTGTCAGAAAAAGGAATGTTTGATTACGCTATTCACCCACAGCTACGTAGGTTTATATTTAAAGGTGGCACAAGTAAGCCATCAGAAATTACAAATGCCTATAAAATATTAGGATTTGATATCAATAAAGATGAAGCAATTAATGATTTAGATTTGTCTCAAATTAGGAAGGCTTATCATCAGCGTATTAAGAATTTACATCCAGATATAACTAAGGCAAGCGTTAGTGAATACGATAAAGATCAAATGGTAAAATTGCACGAGGCATATGAATTGCTATTAAGATTAAATGCTTAGGGATAAAGAGATTATTATTGGATGCGCAAAGTATCTAAGGTTTTACATTATTTAAGATTATTATTAGTATTTTATTTAAAAAATTTCACTTTTTTAATATTATATTTCACAAAAAATAGCATTTTGTATTAAAAATTTTATGAATGGCCTAATTTTAAGAAATTGCTTATTGACATTAATTATTGATAATGATAAATTTATAATGGGATTACATACTATAATTAAAGTATTATTTAAAGAAAATACAAATTAAGAATATAAAAAATTTTTTCAATAAGTTATGTCAAGTCCTAAAATTTGAACACTCAAGTCTCCATAGATTAAATATGAAATAGTTTTATGTACACAGTAAATACAAAAGGTATTGTTTTTGTGTTTTTATTTATTGTACTGTTAGATTAAAACAAGAAATAGGTTAATTATATGGCTAAAAATAAAGCTACAACAACATTTATTAAGCAAATAATATTTTGTGTATTTGTTTTATTAATAGGTGTATTTTCGACCTCATCAATTGTAGCTAGAGCTGATATTAATGATGAACAGGTAATTAAAGTTGGCTGTTTTCCTCTAAATGGATTTTTTAATATTGGTAAAGATGGTTCTGTTTCTGGCTATGCTGTAGATTATACCTATGAAGTGTTCAAGCGTGCTAATTTAAAGTATGAATATGTACATTATAGAAGTTGGGTTGAAGCTTATGCAGCTTTGGGAAAAAATGAAATAGATGTTCTTGCTCCATCCCAGCGTACAGAGGAAAGAGCAAAGATTTTTACGTTTGATTCGTTTCCTATTGGTACTGAATACGGGACTTTATTG
>CAZTNG010000109.1:0-5233 GCA_964615195.1 uncultured Enterobacterales bacterium | reverse complement strand
GATACTTTTTTATCCTCAGAAGCCGATACTTTTTTATCCTCAATGGCTTTAATTATGTTTTTAAGTGTATAATTTATTGTACTTTTTGTTAATTCTTCGGGAGTATAGTATGAAGCACTATTACGTCTATCTGCACTACTTAACCTGTATATGAATTTCCCTTTATTATATACTTTAATTCTATTTGTTTCTGGATCTAAAACAATTTCATCTTTATTAAATGTATCAATTCTAGAATATTCAGTTACATATGTAGTTTCCGAATCCTTAGTAGAATGAACTTCTATAGAATCGTCCTTTAGATACATAAGTCGGAAAGCAAGTAAACTTTCATAAACAAAGCCTAATTGATTAATGCCAAGATTATCATAACTTATTCGCAGAGGCCTTGATTTTGTTTTATTGTCACTACTGAGTGATAAGGATTTAATAATGCTCTGCCATGTATGATTTTTTATTTTAATATTTTTGAAATAATGTAGATTATTATCATTAAATGTTGGTAAATCTAGTCCTTTGATATTAAATGAATTTTCATTATTTTTATTATCTTTTTTACGCATCAAACGAAACAACATTTTTAATGAGTCATCAAAATAATAACCATTTTTAGAGTGCTTTTGGAGTTTTACTAATTCAAGATCTCTTAATTTATTTAATGAATAACCATTAAAATACGTACGATCCTTAACAGGTAAAATGTTTAACTCTTCTCGTGATTCAGCATAGAATATAAAGAGTAGTCTGTATACCATAGTTAAACAATCGTCACGTACGTTTGTTTCAAAATTAGGATCTTTTTCTAAGACCTGCTCTAATTGATTATTTTCTTGTAAATAACCAACTAATTCATTAGCTAAAGTTTCAATAGCACTGATTACACCATTTTTTAATTCTTTAGTTACATTAATACCCTTACGATATCCTTTTTCATGAAGCTTATCTAGTAATGTACTACTAGAATTGTTAGCTAAAGTTTCTTTTGCTAATAACATATAAAATAAAGAATATACTTCATTTCTTCTATTAGAATTAACAGTAGCTTGTGAAAACATCTCCTCTAAAGATATTTCAAGATATGCTCCCCTATGCCAACACTCACGATCAAATAAAAAAACAACGTTGCCTGCGAGCATAAGAATATATTTAGGAGCGTGATTATTATGTTCAAGAAATATAGCAGTTATTGCTTCATTAACTCTACTTGGCGAAATCTTATAATCATCCCCATAGCAAAACACATCTTTCCATTGAGATGCTAAATAGCGCTGATTTTTAGCTTCTTTTTTATAACCTTCTTCTGTCTCATAATGTTGCTCAAACAAACCATCAGGTTCATCATCACCTATTCTTATAAGATTTTGCATTTCCATTACTATCAAATCAATATTATTACTAGTGTTATTATGTAAAATGTGTCTTATAGGAACTATACTATTATTATCATTGCTATTAAGAATAAATGGTGATTCAGGCTTATATCCATTCAAGGAGGAATAACCTAAAACATCTAAAATTTCACTATTAAATTTATTGGTTAAATTTATCTTATCTCTAATACTAGAATTTTCTGTTATTATTTGATCACGATATTTTTCAAATTTTTTCTTAAGTGGTGATACCTTATCAGCTAATTGCTTCTTTATATCAGAAGTGTTTACATCATTAGAAAATTTTTCATCACCATCATTATTATTAAACTGCTCAGAAAGTTCTTTTACATCTTCGAAAAAATCAAATCCAAAAATAGCTGGCTGAAAATAATCCCCAATATTTTTTATAAATCTATAGTTTACATTTTCTGTTGTAGCCATTTTATAAATCTCCACGATTAGAGTTTTTTGTTTCACTAAATTTTTTTACTATTGCGCAACCCAATACCTGAAAAAATGGTTCTGCATTTTCTAGTTGATAAATATTTTCTGCAACTTCATTTATATATGATTGTGTATTGTTAATTACTTCTTCTTTTCTTTTTAACCAAATTGGTTGATGATTATTATTAGCATTATTTTCTATGTTGCTTTCATCAAAATTACAATTTAAATTATTTTTAGAATTTGAAACCCATTGATCTATTTTTTCTTTATATTTTTTTAAATTACTATCTAATTCTTCAGATTTTTTGGATTGTTTTTGTCGGTACTTTAAAATACAAAATTCTAATGCTAATTGTATATTTTCTTGGGCAAATTTAATTTCATCCTCTGAGACAGCGAAATTTTTTTCTTTTATTTCAGGATGCTTTTCAATAAATTCATCTAAAGTTATTATTCCTGAACAGTTGCCATCGTTACCTAACTCTATTGCATAAAAATCACTAAGAATATTTATGCCTAGCTTATTTGCAATTGATGCATATACAACATAGTAGAATGTATTGTCATTTCCTCTATAGAATTTGGCTACCGGAGCTTGATTTCTTCCTAACGAAGCTGTAAATTTATTATACAAATACGCAATTATTGGATGTCCATCATATAAGATCTGCTCTTTTGCCCACTTTGTTTTCTGAAATTCATTGATATTTCTGTATTTTTTTTGGTAGGAATCTGTAATACATCTATTAATTTTTTCTTTATTATTAGTTAATGAATAAACCCCATCAGATGGCCTTGCTTCTATTGGAAAATCAAAAACAATATCCTTTAAATCATCATTTTCATTTATTTTCAATTCAAAAATATCATCATCAAATTTTGTAAGGTTTACATCACCCTCTTTTAATAATGATTTATTTAAAAGGAAACCTTTTAAATTATCTATAAAATCATAATCTGAATGAAACAAAGAACTATTGTGAGCAAAAATATCTTCTTTACATGAATCATTTGAAGAAGAAAATAGGTCAAAGAATGCATCATCATCTTCTTCGTTATTACTTTCATCTAGAAAATGCTCATTACCTTCCAAAATAGCATATTTAGTGTTTTTCTCTTCTTCTTTAGCATCATGAAAGATATCATTAGCATCTTTACCAATTGTTTTAGATATTTCCTCTTCTTTACTTTTTAACTTTGTAATAATGCGTAAATCTGTATTTAATTGGTCTGTATCATTTTCAAATTCATCAACTAATAAATAATAAATTTGCACACCATATTTTTGACCATATCTGTCAATTCTTCCATTACGTTGTTGAAGAGTAATTATTGACCATGGAATATCATAATTAATCATAATATGACAGTAATCATGTAGATTAACACCCATAGACCCAGCATCAGAACATATTAAAATTTTTATTGAACTATCTTTTAATCTAAACTTATCAATAATTTCTTCTTGCTGTACATCTGATAAACTCCCATCAAATAATACTACACTATCATTTTTATCAACATCCTCATCAAAGTGATCTTTACAAATATTATTTTGCAAATACTTCATTGTTTCCTTACGTTCAGTAAATATAACAATACGGTCTTGTTTCTCTTTCCAATTAATATCGATTAATACTTTTTTAAAAGTCGCATACCTACTATCATTTTCTTTATTGATTTGCTCTGAAATGCTAAGTAATTCTTTTAATTCTTCATAATCATCAGTTATTAAAGAATTATCAGTTAGCTTGGATTTTTCCTCAATCTTTTGTATTCTATTCTTTAAAGTTTGGGTTGCTGCAGCAGGTGATGATAAAAATGCTTTAAAAACAGTTATTGCAAACAAATCATCATTTTTATTTTTTTTGTTATCTTCTAAAGCCTTTAAATTTTTTATTTTTAAAGAGTGTTGTAACTTCAAAAACTGATATTCCAGATGATTGAGTTTATAAGTTTTATTGCATATATTTCTTTCAGAGAAATTTTCTTTAACAGAAGAGTCTAAATCATTCTTTAATCTTCTAATAAAATATTGCTCAATATCTTTTTTTGTATAATCATATTTTGAGTTTAAAACTAATGGAATAGCTATTGGATCTAGCATGTTTACAATATTTGCAAAAGCCTCTTTTTTCCCATTATGAGGAGTTGCAGACGTTAATATTAAACTGTCACATTTTTCAGCTAACTTCTGTGCTAACTCACCTCTATCACTACTTCTATTTGTTACTATGTGACATTCATCTATTACAATTATGTCCCAATGTGTTTTATCAATATAAGCTCTAAATTTTCCACTATTTTTTAAAGTATCAATAGAAATAATAGTTTTATCATAATATTCAAAAGGATTTAGATTTACTGGTATTTCTGATTTAATTCTTTCAATACCCACGCTGTCTAATCTAATAAAGGGGATTGCAAATCTAGTCCACATTTCTTCTTGAAATTGAGAAAGAATAGATTTTAAAGTGCAAATTAAAATCCTTGTACCGCGACCTCTTTTTATCATCTCACTTAAAATAATACCAACTTCAATGGTTTTTCCTAAACCAACTCCATCAGCAATAAGTAATCTAGGTCTGAATAATTTTAATGATTTTAAAAATGGTTCAAACTGGTACTCTTGTTTATCACATGCGCACTTATCTGCAATTAAAATTTTGTCATCTGAACATAAATGATTTGTTCTTAGAGCTGTTTCAACATTTAATTTAAAAATAGATCTTGGATCTTCATCTAGGATAAACTCTGTATTTTCAGGCTTTATAGCTGAAATGTTTTCGCTATCTATTAGTGAATTAAAAATAAATTTTTTATTTCTAACTAATTCTGAAACCCCTAAACAGTGAAGAATGCATTCATGTTCTACTTTTAGAATTTTAAAATCTTCACCACGAACTTGGATTCTCTGCCCAGCAGAGTATAAAGTATTATTATTCACAAACAAAAACCTTTTTCTAGAGGTTTTGCCTACAATCTTACTTATTAATTTATTATCGTAAAAAATGATTTTATGAAGAAAATCCTATACGACAAAACCTCTATACTAAACACATATACTTTGTTATCTTCAAGACTAAGCTTAAGCTAACAAATAGTACGTAGATTGAATGGTTTGACGTACAAAACGGATAATTAACAAAATAGTAATTGTATTCTTAAGGTTATTTTCTATAGAGGTGTTATTATGGTTATGAATTCATGCATTAAATTTGTTGCAGAACAATGGTTAGCAGATAAATCCAAATATATAAAAAAATCAACAGCATTAAGATATAGTTGTACTATAGAATCAATAAATAGATTTTTTGATTGTCATGATATTTCATTGATGACTGAAGAATATATTCAACAAAAAATACTCATATGGCTAAAAAATCACTCTATTAGTTCTACAAAATCTCTTG
>CAZTNG010000108.1:0-5276 GCA_964615195.1 uncultured Enterobacterales bacterium | reverse complement strand
CCTCGTTAAGATTATTACAGGTTGGTTTTTATGTTCAATTTTTTACTAAATTATAAGTACTACTCTTCATCCTCGAAGATAGTATTGGTAATTTCATCACCCTTAATCTCTGATTCAACTACAGCAGATGTTACCTTGTCGCCATTAATTCCAGAGAATACAAACTCTAATCTAAATGTTCCATCACCTAAAGATTCATCTTTAATTTGACTATCTGCCTTATAAGTGAAAGTATCAATTTCAAATTCTTTACTTTCTTCATCTGAATCTAAAGGAGAAGCTAATACAATTGTAGTAATCTTATCACCTGGCTTCAAACGAATACTTGCTCTTTCTGAAGCACTTCCTTGGCTCTGTTTACGAATTGAATGAATATGATATTCTTCATCATTAAAATCATAAACTACAGTCATGTTAGCACGCACACCATTAACCTTAATTGGTACATTGTATCTAAAGTATTGTTCACTAGTATGTACAATATCCATCTTTAGAACATGGCCATCAAAACACGGCCAATCACCATTAAATTGAGCTGAAAATTCACCAGTTTCCCAATCGCCAACTAGATTTGCATCAGAACCAAACTCGATAAATACATTATCTTCCTTAGATAAGAAATACAAATTAAATGAAATATCGTCAATAAGATCCATCTGTGCTGGTGTTAATTTAATCTTAAAATCACTATTGTTATCAAGATCTACAGGTAAATTTTGAAGAGATGATAAATCAACATCCTTGATAACTAGATTTGCAAACATATCTTGAGTTTGGCTAACAATAGCATCGGCTATTGAATTATGAACAGAAGAACTAGAATTGTTTTGAGCTACAGCTTCAGTAGTTTCCTCTGTTTCTGTAGAATCATCACTAGCTATTTCTTCATCTTCAGAAGATTCTGTATCTTCACTGTTATCAGAAAGTAATAATTCTTTATTTTCATTCAAAAATGCTACAAGATACTTGTATCTTTTCTGCATTTCCGACTTATTAATAATGTCACTTTGATAATAATTAAAGATCTTAAAGCTGTCATCTTGTACATTATTCGAAAGCATTCCTGTCAATTCTTCAAAAGCCTTTTTATCTAAAGGATAGTAAATTGAAAGACCATTAGCACTATGATACGGGCCACTACGATTGTAAACTACAGCATCATTTAATGCATTAAGCACTAGCTCTGAATTCCCTGGTAATACCTTTTTTAAGCCTGTGATAAATTCACCTAAGTCAACCATACCTGTAACTTGGCCAGATGACATATCATTAGAGAAATTATCAGCACTCTTAGCAGCTTTCTTATATTTTTGAAGGAATGAATTACCATTACTAATATAAGATTTACTTGCATCAATGCCTAATTGATTATAGTAATAAACTAGTGGACCAATCTTATTGATATCTATAACAGAAAGAGTCTGCTCGCCGCCTAAACCGATTTCTTCTACACCATCAAAATATGTATCAACAATAATTTTTCCCAAGTCTGCTGAATCAATGCTTGTATTTTTACCAAGAGCGTTCAACCAACCTGTATAGCTCCAGCCAATACCTGGTTCAACTTCTTGAGAAGCAATCATATAATCAGCATATCCCAAAAATGTAAATGCACTGTCTACAGTTGCCATTAAGCATGCATCAAAACCTACAATATCATAATTTAGGTTTTCATACTTTTTACCAACATTAATCAAAGCGTCATCTATTTCAAGAAGGGATAAATAATCAGCGTTACCATCCTCATCTTCATAATTTTCATCAAAAGCAACACCAGAAGCTGACCCACCACCATGGTTCCAAAATATCAACATCTTACGATCAGATTGATAATTAGCTTCTACATAACTTAAAAAGTCTTCTAAAGTAGAAGGGTCGCCCATATTAGCATTTGGCAAATTCTCTAACAGCGTCATTTCACCATTTTGAATTAGATAACGGCCAATTTTATTCTTTTTAATGCCGTAATCTTGCCATTTCTTTGCACCACCAGTTTGCACAATTACCTTAACATTTGAGGGTAACTTAGCTTCTAAAATTTCAGAAATGTCTGTTGTTGCTGCACCACCTTGAGACTCAAGGTCACTTCCACATAAATAAAGTAATATTACCCATGACTCACCTTTTTCAGATGCAGAAATGGATATTGGTAATATCAGCACTAGCATAATTACCATAAAACTAAAAAATTTCTTCATAATAATTCCGTATTTTCGTTGATTTTATTAAGTTATTTATGCATTTTAAAATGCTAAACTTTTAAGCTTTATTCTTATTCATTTTTGTAAAATGAATAAGTAAAGTTGGCAGGTTAACTTGCAAAAAATAACATTTTTTTAAATTTTACTAAATGTAATAATACTCCCCATGCTCAATATTTTTAACAAAATAACTTTGATTTTATGTTTATTTATGACCACTCTAAAAATTTTACAAAAAAATAGAATATCAAATAAATCTACATGTTATACATATTAACGTCATTAAAATTGCTAAATCACTAAATCACAATCATTCCGTAGAATCTAGCCAAAGTACAAATTTCTCAGCATCAACACATTGTTCCTTTTTACAATTTATAGAAACAATATCATAGCCATTATCTTTTTCTATGACTGATACTTTGTAATTATCTTTGCACCAAAATGTAAAACCAAGAGTTCCTCTACTAATTATTGCAGGACATTGCATTTTAAAGGCTAATTTTTTGGCAAGTTCTTCAGTTTTAATATCTAATTTTGCATCATATCCAACAATCGTAATAAGAATATCCTGTTTTAGATTTCGATAAGCTCTTTCATTCTTGGTTAAATCAGTGTGGTTGTCATCAAATTCCCAACCTGATGGCAAATCCTGAGCTGATACTATCATACTTAATGACATTAATACGATTAAGATCATAAATTTATAGAATCTAACTAATATCATATTTACCATCCTTTTAACAAAATACAGCACTTCTCTATAGTAACTTTACGTAAAATTATTTTATAAATAAAGTAATGTTTTTCTTTGTTACAATTGGTAATAATTTGTCATAAATAAAAGTTTTTTATTATTGTTTATAAATACAAATAGACATCCTAAATACAAAATTGCTAATTATAAAATACAAAATTCCGCTTTTAAGAAACTAAGTAGTTACTAGCGGAATTTGTAATGCAATAATTAAGTAATATTAGTTACGATATACCTCATAAAAAATACTAGGTTTTAGTAAAATTAATCCCCATAGTAGGTCTTATAGTTGCTACTAGAACTTATAATCAAGAGTGTGTAAATTAACCCACATAGCAGGTCTTATAGTAGTTTTCTCATTATCTGGAAAATCTCCTGTAGTATTGACATCACCATCGGACATCACATACGTAATAATATTAGAACCACCTGTACCTTTAGATCTCAACCACCAATTAGTTCCCTTATTTTCTCCAACGCTAGCCCATAATGAAATGGCATATTTTGTGGGTTTTGCAATTCTTATAGTATAATCTTTTAAGTAATAATTAAATTCTTCTAAGCTTAATAAAAACAGCTTGTCCTCGCTAATTGGATCTATATTATTTTTATTAGTTGTAACAGCTATTAAATTTTTACTACCATCAGCGAAGGCTACATTATAGAACTCATTATTTAACCAGCGTCTTGCAAAGCTATTTTCCCAAGTCAAATCGTTATGATAATAAACCTTTCCGAATGCTTTAGGTTCAATACCAAATTTAGAAAGTAATAAAATCTTATTCTCTGTTTTATCTAGGACAATCCACTCTATAGGTTCTTTTTTGGTGATTTGATTTATAAAATATTTACCTATTTCGACTGTATCACCAACATTGGCATTAGCTAGATTTTTTAATAACGTTTGTTCTTTATAATATTCTGCTTGTTTCTCTTTGGATAATAATGAAATTATATTCTTTTGATCTTCAAAGATTTTAGAGTTTTCTTGTCTGAGTTTTTCATTAACATTTTCAAGTAATTCTATTTTAGGAGTTAAAATTCTATTTGTTACGACATATGTAAAAATGCTACAAATGACAGCTAATAGACATATGCATGTTAAAACTCTTATTCCACTAAAAATACGAAAAAATCGCCAATTAAATTCTTGATTAACGTTTGCAAGTAATTTTGTGATAAATGAACTTGTTTCAGAATCATGTTCATAACTGCTTGAATACAAAGAAGCTCTGTGAGCTTGTATAAAATCTAATTTCGCAGGTTTATATTTAGCTTCCACTATATCTAGATAATTATGTAAATCATCTGCATCTTTAAAAAGATGTTCATCAATACGAAGTAATTTGTCTATCTTTTTTGTAAAATCAGCAAAATTTAATTTGCATTTTTTAGGAGAACGATTAATGACTTTCTTACATTCAACTTGATACGTAGACCAAAAGCCATATAACTCTAATAATTTATTGCTATCATAAAGATCATTCAGAAATTTAATAATTTCTTGAGCATTTCTAAAACAATAATCATTATTATTACCTAAAATTATTACTTTTTCTTTGGTTAATAAGTTTTTGGTAAATTCTGTTTGTTGTTGTTCATTTAATTCATTAGCTATACTTTGTATTGCAACGCTATTATTCTTATTAAAAAGTACATATTCAGTTATATTACTATTATACAATTCATCCAAATATTCATTAAATTGAGCAATATCTTTAAATATTATTTTCCCTATCTTAAAAGCATTAGAGCCAATTAAAGAGCTACCTAAACGTACCGCCTCACCTATATCATCAACAGGCTTAGTTTTAGCATATTTAGCACACAAATTAATTAGCTTTATTACACCCTTCTTATCTGCCGAACCTGACCGAGAAACAAAATCCTGCAAAATACCATTAGCTAAAAATATTTTTGCAGATTTTATTAAATCTAGATTTGTTGGTGTATCCTTAAAAGCCTCTGATAACAATAATTGACCATACTCTTTAATATCACTAAATTTATTATTTAACCAATACAAAGATGAAATTGTTGGGCATAAATTGTACATTAATTTGAGGAATACAATATCCTCATTATTATTTTCTTTAGCTAGTTCTTCCGCCTTAATACAAACTTCAGCAAGTTCATGTTGCTCAATTATGTCATAATAACGAGACAATATACCTCTGAATAGATCCTTCTTACCATCTTCCCAATTTTGTAAAAGAGCTTCTATTATAGCTTTATTTTCAAAAAGCTTTTGTCCCTTAAAAAGATATGGAATTTTATTAGCATTCATTGCACCTGTTGTACTAACTGTGCTTTGGTTA
>CAZTNG010000107.1:0-5449 GCA_964615195.1 uncultured Enterobacterales bacterium | reverse complement strand
ACGAGTGTTATCTATGGTGATAAAATGGGTTTACACACATTCGCGTTTGGTCTCTTCATATATATTAGAGCCTCTATTTAATACATAATAGGAATGTCCTAAATTTCGACAACGCGCATTTGGATGCATGGAAATATATAAGCTTCTCTCGCCAAACTTTGCTGAACCATATCTTTCAACACTAAATTTCATTCTATAGGAATCATAAATAGCAACATTATTCTTATAATCAGCAACTACACTTTTAACATAACTATCGCCTAGCCAATCTATAATTACATCTTTAAGTGAATGTTGATACTCTTGATAATTATCAATATGTGTATCTGCAGAAAACGCTACAGTACTAAGTACATAAAGCATCAAAAAACTTAATACTTTAATAAAGTGCAACATAAGTAACTCCGCAAGAAATAATAAAATTAACCATACAAAGCTGTAATACAAAAATTCGCCATACGTAACATTAATACCATAAATACTATGCGTATTTATTGATTTATAGCTAAATTTTAATCTTTAGTATTAATATATAACATATTAAACTTAAATTTTTATACATTATATTCAAAAAAGACGGATATATCTTTATAGATGATTATCCTCTAATGACTATACCATTCAACATGCTATTTAACCTATTTGCTAGATATTCCAATACCTATTGCAGCTAATAATCTATGAGCAGCTGATAAAAACAAAGAATCAACTTTAGCAAATATTATTTCCTTTGACTCAAAATTTGTTGTTAGACTTACAGCTGTTGTTAAACCTTGTTGGTATAAAACATAAAAACCATCGCAAATACAACCTGCAATAACTGCACAAGGAACATTGTGAGATTTAGCAACTTGAGCAACACCAGACACAACCTTACCTCGTACAGACTGGCCATCTAGACAGCCCTCCCCCGTCACTACTAAATAAGCATCATCTAGATAAGAAGTAAAATTTAGCATTTTCATAATGCTATTAATACCTAATTGTTGCTTAGCCCCTAAAACACTCATGAGTGCAAAACCAACTCCTCCTGCGGCACCTGCTCCTTGAGCATTAATAAAATTAGATTTAGTATAACTATTCAAAAGTGTTGCAAATTTTGCAATTCGTGTTTCTAAAAAAGGAAGCATCTCAGTAGTAGCACCTTTTTGTTGTGCAAAAGTGTATGTTGCTCCATTTAAACCTAAAAGAGGATTATCTACATCAGTAAGTAGTGTAAATTTTGTGTCATATAACTCTTTACTCATATTACTAAAATCTATCTCTGTAATACTTAACATCTCTTCAACAGGATTGCTAATAATTGAACCATCACAATCCTTAAAAATAACACCTAAAGCATCTAATACCCCAATTCCACAATCATTAGTAGCACTACCACCAAGGGTTATAAATATATTCCTTATGCCTCTATTTATAACAGCATCCTTAATTAACTCTCCTGTACCATAACTAGTCGCAACTTTAGGATCACGATGATCTTGTTTGACTAGCGTAAGACCAGAAGCCTGAGCCATTTCTATTAATGCACAATTATTCCACGTAAGATACTGAGCTGTAATTTTTTGTAGTAATGGATTCATTACAGGAATTTTGATTAAATCACCTTTTAAACTATCTTTTAATACCTCTATGGTTCCTTCTCCTCCATCAGCTAATGGAATATTTATGATATCTGCATTTAAACCATATTTTTTTACAGCTGTTTCAAACAACTCTCCTGCATATTTTGCACTAATCGTTCCCTTAAAAGAGTCAAACGCCGTAATAATTTTTACCCGTTGTTTTAAATTTTGAAAATTTATCATTATATTTACTACCCCATATACTCAAATCAAGCATATTCATATTAAAAAAACTCATTGATAATAGTTTCTATGACTAATTATGAATGTATTACGCAAAATATTCTGTCTTTTAGGTTAAACTATCGTCATTTACTTGATATTTGTGTACAATAAGACGTTAAAAATTATTAGCAAATATTAAGTTTGCAAAGTGCTATTTTACATACATAAAAATGTATCAAACTAATAGCATTAAGGAAATAAGGAAATTTAAATTGGAAAACGCAGAAACTAAACTTTCTCTTTGTGAACGTGGTGTTAACTCATTTTCAAGAGAGGATCTATTAGCATGTAGCCGTGGTGAATTATTCGGACCAGGTAATAGTCAGCTACCAGCTCCTAACATGCTTATGATAGACCGCATTGTCGAAATTAATGATCACGGTGGAGATCACGGTAAAGGTGTAATTGTTGCTGAACTAGATATCAATCCTGATTTATGGTTCTTCGGTTGCCATTTCCCAGGAGACCCTGTTATGCCAGGTTGCCTTGGCTTAGATGCAATGTGGCAATTAGTTGGCTTCTTCCTCGGTTGGAAAGGTGGTCCAGGCAAAGGCAGAGCTCTTGGCGTAGGTGATGTTAAGTTTACAGGTCAAGTTCTTCCAACAGCTCATAAAATTACTTATACCATTAATTTAAAGCGCGTAATTATGCGTAAGCTTATCATGGGAATTGGTGACGGTACTGTTGCAGTAGATGGTAATCCAATCTATCAAGCTACAGATCTTAAAGTTGGTTTATTTACTGACACTAGGAATATGTAACAATTAAACTTGTAAAACAAGTATTAATATATAGTTCTTAAATCTCTTTCACTAGAGTTTAAAATATTGATAAATCCGACATAGTTACAAACAAAAAAAACTATGCCGGTTTTATTATATCTTAGTAAAGAAAATTAAATTATTAAAAACTGAATAAGCCTAAGCTTTGTGATTTACAGATCCTTAAAAGCAAGTAGATAATTATGGATTTCATTTCAATAAAAGAAGTAGCTCATAAATTTAAAAAATCTGAAGCAGATTTAATAAAAAAATGCGAACACGGAGAAATTAAAAACTGTTGCCTTATTAAGGGGCAATGGTTTATTCCTAAAACTATCAACAATAATAATGAAAATCATATTAACTCAATTGATAATTCAAAGCCTATGACTTTAAAAGAAATAAGCAAGGAACTTTCAATATCAATAGCAACGGTACAAAATTGGATAAAGCTTGGAAAACTAAAGCCTAATCTTGTTACAAATAACAAGTTGGGATTTTCACACCAATATATAAATGAAATAAAAAGCAATCTACAATCAGGCAAAAATAATGCTTTAAAAAGTCGCCGAAATAAAAAATTTGCTTCGGGTAATTTTTTATACAAGGACTATGTTTCAGAAAATTGTATAAATATACAAACGATTCAGCAATTATTTAATTTAGCCTCAACAAAACATGTTGAATTTGATGATAATGCAATTCAATATCTTGTAGCAGAATGTGCAATAAGTATCTTTGTTGAAAAATTGCAAATACCTATTACCCATAATGCTAATTATCTAGAACAATTTCTCAGTAATAAAATTGATCTTAAAAAATATAATCAGCTTATACTCGACCTAATTATAGATAAAATTCATGCAAGCGAATATTGTAAGCACAATACTGAACTCTTCAGTTTCACATATTCTTTTGAGTGCCGTGAAGATATTCTTGGATTAATGTATTTATCTTGTAAAAATATATGTAATAGAAAAGCCAGTGGTTCATACTACACTCCTACTAATATTGTACAAAAACTAATTTCTAAACTACCACTTAAAGAAAATTCATCTATCTTAGATCCTTGTTGTGGTACTGGTAATTTCTTATTGCAATTAACTAAATACCAAAATTTTAAAAATATTTATGGTAATGATATTGATCCTATAAGTGTAAAAATAACTAGACTTAATATGGCTCTACATTATCCAGAACAAGATATTGCTACCATTTATGCTCATATAACACAAAAAGATTATCTACTAGATAGTTCAACAAAAGAATTTGATTTTATAGTAGGCAACCCTCCATGGGGATGTGAATTCACGGAAAATACAAAAAAAGAACTTAAACAGTTATATAAATGTGCATCACTTAAAAATATTGAATCTTATGATATATTTATTGAAAGTGCCTTAGATAAATTAAACTTAGAAGGACAATTAGCGTTTGTACTTCCTGAAGCTATTTTAAATGTAAAAGCACACACTGAAATCCGTAAATTAATTCTTGCCAAAAATTCTATTCATAGAATTGAATTTTTAGGTGAAGCTTTTCATGGAGTCCAATGTCCATGCATTATCCTACAACTTAAATATAACAATAAACCATTATCTACAATGGGCTTAGAAATCACACAAGATAATTTATCTTTTACAATAAAACTAGAACGCAAAATAACTGCAGATCATTTTAGTTTTACAACTACAGATTCAGAATACTTAATACTCCAAAAATTACATTCTCAAAACAATATTACCTATCTTGAGAACAATGCTGATTTCGCTATGGGTGTTGTTACAGGTGATAATAGTAAATACATTTCTGCTAATAAGAATACAACAAATGAGACTATTTTACGTGGCACTGACGTTTTTAAATATCATTTTCAACCTACAACAAGTTATATAACATTCAAACCAGAAAGCTTTCAGCAAAGCGCTCCAACAACAATTTATAGAGCAAAAGAAAAACTGTTATATCGTTTTATTTGTAACCAATTAGTTTTTGCATATGATGATAAACAAACATTATCATTAAATAGTTGCAATATTGTAATTCCTAAAATAGCATTCTTAAAAACAAAATATATTCTTGCAATATTAAATTCAAGAATTGCTCAATTCATTTATAAAAAAGAATTTAATTCATTAAAAGTACTACGTTCACATATAGAAGCTTTGCCTATTCCTGTAATTTCCGAAAATTTACAAGACGAAATAATTGAACTAATAACACCTTTAATCCAAGGTACAGATATCGAAATTTCAAAAAATATATACAATATTGTTGATGGAAAAATTGCAAATTTATTTAATCTTACAGGTGATGAATACCAAATAATTAAAAATTCTACAACAAATAGCGATATATTTTTAGGCTAAATTACTATAAATAACGCAAATACCATTTAATAAGAAATTACTATATTTATATAGATTATTATATGATTATTTTTAATTTTAAATATATTGTATTTTTAAAAATGGTACCTACTGCTTTTTTCTTTGACGGTTCTACTAAGCCTGCCAATGAATAATAGACACTGCAAATTACTTCAATCAACACTTGTATGCACATTTTGTAACATTTAGATAATTACAATCAGATAAAAACATAACTATTTGAATTAACTAATATATTTAATACAAAATATCTTTTTATAAAACTTTTTTACATTTATACTCAATTAAATATAAATGCAATTTAACAAACATTGCTACAATTTGTAACCATTATTTTCTTACATAAATTATAAAAAGACTTTATAGTATAAATATGAGCTTAGCAATTTGTACTGTAAGCGTATTAGCAATTAGCGTTAATTTTTAAAATTGACTTTTGGGTATTGAT
>CAZTNG010000106.1:3252-5532 GCA_964615195.1 uncultured Enterobacterales bacterium | reverse complement strand
ATTTATTTTGATATTTTTTGTAATAATTAATTAATTTTTTTAAATATGATTGGGTTCCATTATTTTTTTCAAAAAATTTATTTAATTTCTCAAGTGTAATATTATACAGCGAATAATTTTCATATACTGGAGGCTTACAAGAAATTAAAAACGACCCACCAGCTCGCTTACTATTAAGATATGAAATATTTTGCGGTTGAGTACCACCATATACAAGTCTTCCTAGATCGTTATATTGAATATACTTTTCATTACATTTTTCATTTTTATTATAACAATCTTTTATTTGTTTAAAATTTTCGGTATATCTAAAATTTACCAAATTAAATAATTCTTGTTGAAGAGAAGATGAATAAACAGGAATTAATAAATAATATCCTTTATTGTCATCAATTAAATTATTATCTTTTGGAAAAAACAATTGTTTGTTCTTACCCAAATTAAAACTGTTAGATACATTTTTAACAGCAGAAACAAAAATTTGTATCAAATTCAAAATAATAGGTTCTGCTATATGAAATTTTCTACATATTGATATAAAAGGTTCAAATTTACCATCATAAAAATAATCATAAAGAGTTTTATTTGATAAATCATCCACTAAAAACAATATTTTAGCAGACACTAAATATGCTGCATTTCCATAACAATCAACAGATATTTTCTTAAGTTTTCCTGTACTTAAATATGAGTAAGTATTGCTAAGTGCAAGATATGAGCTATTATTTAATATATTTATACCAGAAGATTTAGATTCGCTTGAATTAAATTTAGGTACATGAGTAGAAAAATTTAATTTCATCGCATTATTAGCCAAATCATAAAGAAAATCTTCAATTGTTATTGTCGTTGTTTCTAATACATCTGATTGTGATGATTTATTATTTTTACCAATTTTCTTTTCATATTCTTTATTGATAGCATCTACACATTTTTGTACAAACAGTTCCATTACATCAACCTTTTATATAACTTATTTTTAAACGGACTTAATTTTATGTATACCAATATTTTTATTATACTCTATTTTTTCATAGTTTGAGAAATAGTTTTGTGGTATTAAAACTTGATTATAATCACAATTGTTCAAATTTAAACAAAGTTCACTCTCGTCAATTTCTAGCAATGGGGAACAAATACTTGTCTCAAATTCTGAATCATCAATATATTTAAAATAATCATTAGCTTTTTTAAGCTCAGTCCTATTACTATTTATTACATATTCAAAAAACGATAATGTCTTTGCCTCTTCATCATATTTTCTTATAAAAAGTCTATCTTCATTTTTTTTCTGAGATCTAAATAATGAAACTTTCTGAACACTAAACATTGGCATCGTAAAACGTGTCCAAAAAAAAGACAATAATTTAAATTTTAATCTACTTTTACTTTGTTCTGTATTTTCTGAAAATAATGCTTTTATAGAATCGAATTCAATCCTTGTAAATTTATTTGCATCATTTAATTTTTGTAAACGCGGAATTGAACTAACAAAATTAATATCCTTCTGAACTTCCAAATCAATTAAATCATGGCACGATATATTAGTTCCCAAATTTTTGGCTTCAAATCCTGGCTTATCAAAAAAACATTCTTTATCTGAATTCTCTGGTAATCGTCTTATATTCTTGGATAAAACATATATGTTTTCTTCTTTAACAAATTTTCGTCTATGTCGTTGAACTCTACCTGATAACTGAATTATAGACCTCATAGATGATGGTTCAATTATTGCCCAATCATAATCATGATCTCTTCCTACTTCTGCAATAGGCGATGCAAATATAACTATTATTACATTTTTGTGCATTGACGAATTAAGAGCATCTTGAATAGCTATATTTTTCTCATCAGAATTTTTTCTATTCAATAAAAGATCAAGATGTTTTTCTATATTTGATCTAATTATCAAAGGAAATTTTGAATGATAAACTACGTATTTAAATTCACAATCATTCTCAATACATGTATCTTCAATAGACTTAATAAACTCTTTAAAAACGTCAATCAGAGGAGTAATATTAGCAAATCTCACAATACCTATTGAATAATACTTATTATTATCTGATAGTATCTTGTTTTTTTCATGAAGTTCTAAAATACTAGAATATATTATATTTGCATATGTTTCTTCAGCAGATTTACCTATAATTTTTTCAATCTTTACAATTTTATGCTTCGTAGTTGCATGACTTTCTAAGTCACTTCGCAAGTTTAATATTCTATTGTTATAAAATTCATCGTATAAACCTTTATAAATATCAATGTTATTATTACATA
>CAZTNG010000106.1:0-3242 GCA_964615195.1 uncultured Enterobacterales bacterium | reverse complement strand
TAACACCTCTGCAAAAACCGGCAAAGCGCCGCCTACATTTACAGTAGAATTAAACTCATCAAAAAATCCACACATAATTCCTTGACTATTAAAATTATTTATTGTCCTATTAAATAAACATCTGCCACAAGAATAAGCTTGGTATGCATATTTTAATAATATTCTAGGAACTGTAGCAGAAGAAAGCAATACATTAGCTCCCAACAATCCTGCTGTGTAAATCATTCGTAAAATAGCAGGCAAATCGTTGATATCATAATCATCAACCTCATCCAATACTAGATCTGAGGATAACAATCTCAGAGCAGGAACAATATGGTGAGCTCCTCTATCGGACTCTAAACCTTTAACCAAAGTATCTACCGTTGATACTAGTATTGGTGCACACACTATTTTTTGAATTTTTTTTGTACCTGATCTTTTTAACCATTTATTTAAAGCATTATTTGGCAATAGTTCATAATCTACATATAAGCTATCCTCAATAAAAAATTCATCTTTATTATAACTGTCAAAATTATCATCTTCTAAATCATCATTATTGTTAGGTTTATTTTCACCTGTAATAACAGCTATATCTTCCTTATCTAGGTTTAACTTTTCAATTAACGCTTGACCTGTTTGATTTGTAAGAGTTCTTAAGCCTAATGAGAAAGAAATTCTACAACCATACCCTTCAGAGATAGCATACATTATTCTAGCATTAGCAAATGTTTTCCCCTTACCTGTTGAAGCAAGATTAACCCCAAAAAAACCATTTTCTTTAATTTCATCTCTATATTTTACGCATGTATCATACGCTACATCTTGCCATTTAAAAGCATCAACGCTTCTTCTTCTAAATTCCTTACAACTAAGTATTGATGGATATTCATTTGCTGAAAAAGGTAATTTTTTTGCAATCTTTCCTGCGTATTTTGCAACTGAAATACAATGCGAGTCTAAACGTTGATTTAAAAATTTTTTATTATCAATTTCACCAGTATTTGCATAATGTTCAAAACTTGATGGTAACAGATTATCATTAGAAGATGAACATTCGTGATCAGCTAAAATTAAAGATATTCTTCCTAAATAAAAAAATAATGACTCATTTAAGTATGGAAGAAAATCATAACTTGAAGATTTTGCCTCTTTTAAAAGTCTACAAGATCTATTTAATTCCATTACCCAAAGAGATGACTGAAACAGGGAAGTATTTTTGTAAAATTCAAAGTTTTCTAACCAATTTACATTAGATTTATATTCTTTCTTTATATCGTCATAAGATGATATAAATTCTGCTGTAACATTATTCATTATATTTTTAATAGAATTAAATTTAGTAAATTCTGTTTCTTTTTTGAGCATTTTTGGTAATCTATGATGAGATAAAATTAACCAAATAATAAATATTGCATAAGGAAATTTTTCATCATTGTTATATTTTTGATTAAAAGTTTTTATTCCTGGATCATTAACATTGACAGAAGCTCCTTTAAACATTTCATTTAAACTAATTTTTGATCCTATATATCCATCAGATAAAAATTCTAGCCAATCGTTATCACATGTTGCATTAGACATTTTTATCAATTCAAAAAAATATAGAGCTGAAATCCACTCATGCCTATATGGTTCAGATTTACGACTACCTTTTTTGTCTGTATTTATACAATCATATAACTTAGATTGAAACAGTTTAGAAGATTTTCCAAAATCGTGAAACAATCCAGCTATAACAACACATTTTGAAAGCAAATCTAAACATATCCAATTATCTTCATTTAAATTACGCTTACTCTGTTTATCACTTTTTTTTATTGACACAAAACCTTCTATATTAAAAACATTTCTTCTTCCAACAGTCCATAACAAATCACTTTCACCATTTTTCTTTTGCCAAAAACATGATACTGCAGTTAACTTTGAAGCCCTTTTTTTTAGCATATTTTTTATAGTTATCAAACCATTTTCTGTAATTTCAGTACACCAAGTCCTGCGACCTATTCTTGGTGCAAATAAATCTAATATTCTTCTTGTGTTTTTAAGAGCTTTCTTTTCACATTCAGAAATAAACAAAACTTTCATGATATGCAAACACCTTTAACTGACTCAATTAATAAATCTAAAACAGATGCTTTATAAAATTTACTTAACAACGAATGCCTAAATTCTTGATCTAAATCCCCTTTTGCCGCACTTAAGAACGATGTAGGCATAACAATGGAATCCTTTACTATATCTGCAACATCAAATACTAATCCTCCACGCCTTGTTTTTCCATGCATAACTGACAAAGCAAAAGGCAAACCCAAAACCCAACATGCTGTAGCAGCTATTCCATATGCCAAGTAATTCCCATGATTCAAAAATTTATTAGCAAGATCAATTCCATCTCCTTGATGAATTCTCGTAAAACCAGTATAGCGTGTTGATTGTGAAACAATTTTATAAAGAGATTTTGTCATCACCGCTTCATGAGCTAACAATTTTTGAATTGAATCACATTGAGACATATTGGATTCAAACAAAAACAAACAATCATCAACTTGACTTTTATCAGCGGTAAATTGATTATTTTCAAAAATATAATCAGAAAACCAAAAATTTTTAATATTATTAATTCTTAATTTTTGGAAAGCTTTTGCAATTGAAAGACGTTTTTCATCATCTATCCATATTTTTATCCATTGTTGCAAATATTCAGTTGGTCTGTATTCACTTTGAGAATTTAAGAACTCAATTTCACAACCTGCGTATAAAGGAGTTCCTCCACCCCCACAAAAACCAACCAATACACCAGCTTTAGAAAATTCTCTTATTGCTGCTTGAGTAACAGAAGTACCAGTTCCTAACAAAACAACGGTAGTGTTTGCTATTGGAATATTCCAATAGGAACTTCTTTTATTTTCATCAGTAATATATACAACAGTTCCACCTGAAACTTGAACCCTGCAATGTTCCAAATAATAAATATTTATACGTTTTGAGTGTAAAATTGTTTTTAAATCAATGGGTTTTAATTCTTCCATATTGCAAACTCGAAAGTTGACCTTTTGGAGATAATAAAATTTATTCAATAATTAATGAACATACATTTATCATTTTTGCGATCCATGTTTAAATCTTATACTGAATAATACAATTAATACACACACTTTATAAATTTAACATATATCATTACAATAATTGTTTTATATCCCCTGCTCCTTCTCTAAGCACCTCTATATTATCGTCTGTTAAACCAATAACAGTAGTTG
>CAZTNG010000105.1:0-5549 GCA_964615195.1 uncultured Enterobacterales bacterium | reverse complement strand
CATGAAAAAAATTTAAAAATTTTGCTCATGCCTAAAATAATAGCGACCTAATACGTTTTTATTAAAATTGTATAGATTAATGGTAATTATTTAATCAATATACTATATTGTTTTGTAGGTATTTTTATATACTGTTTGAGTGTTAACTAGCATAAGATTTCTTATTTTACGGTTTTATATAAAATAAATGGATAACTCATAAATGACCCTATCAATAGAGCAAGTTTTTGCAAAGCAGAATTTTTTTAATAATGCGGAAATGTATTTTGAACCAGTTATGAATAATGGGCGAGAGTTTAAATTAACCTTAAGCAATATTTACGATAATGACATAGTTCTAAATGCAGTAAAAATTACAGAGTTTTCTATTCCTGAAGATTCACCTATATACATGGAAGGTTACCAAATGTTGTCTCAAACAGCTGGTACCATGTCAAAGCCAATAGATATAGGTCGAATCAATGAAGTTAGAGATTATGGTTTGTATACTAAAGATAAAAATGATGGTGCACACTATGGTGCAAATTATTTTATTACAAAGGTAGGTAGTCTTTGGTATTTGATTGGTGCAACTTCATCATTTAAAACGAGTATATTCTTTAAATTAAAGGATGGAGTATGCCAAGTTTATTGGGATCTTGAAAATACAATTATAGCCGCTGGTGCTGAATATCAAGCTGATTTTATTTGCGTACTTTCATCACGTAAGCGTTCAGATCTTATGGAAGAATATGCTTATTTGATTAATACTCATCATCCTCATGCAACGATAATGACTAAAACAGGTTGGTGCTCTTGGTATTGCTATTATGCAGATTTATCTGAAAATGATGTTATTGATAATCTTGAAAAAATGCATACAGATTACTCAATGTTGGACTATGTGCAAATAGATGATGGTTATCAGTTGCACATGGGAGATTGGTTAACTGATTCAGAAAAATTTCCGTCTGGATTAAAAGAGTTGTGTGCAAAAATTAAAGCTGCTGGTAAAAAGCCAGCAATTTGGGTAGCTCCTTTTATAGCTGATGGTAAATCAACTCTTTTTAGAGAACATAAAGATTGGTTTATTAAAGGGGATGATGGTAATCCAATAGCTGCTGAAAGTGTAACTTATGGTGGATGGCGTGAAACTCCATGGTATTTATTAGATATGTCTATTCACGAAGTACGCGTGTGGGTGACCAAAGTTTTCAAAATTTTACATCAAGAATTAGGTATAGATTATTTTAAGCTTGATGCTTGCTATTGGGGTGCTATTAAAAATTTAAAATACCGAAATGCTGGTATTACAGCTGTAACTCATTATCGTTTAGGTCTGGATGCTATTCGTAAGGGTGTAGGCTATGAATCTTATATCCTTGGTTGTAATGCTCCTTTATGGCCATCACTTGGTTTAGTAAATGCACAGCGTATTACCGATGATGTTGATAGAACTCCAGAGCGTATCAAGCAACAAATTGAAGAGTTTAGGCATCGCAATTGGATGGCTAATAGATTGTGGGGCAATGATGTAGATTGTTTGATTACAGCACAGTTACCTAATAAATTAGATATAGAGCAAAAATATTATCGTTTGCTTTTTGCTATGGTTTTAGCATCTGGTGGTCCTGTTGTTTTGGGTGATAATTTGAATAATGTTAAATTTCATTTACCTAAAGAGTTATTTAAACAATTTATTGCTGATTCGGGTAGTCGCAGGCCAGCGTATTTTATTGATGATGAATTGAGTATAGCAAGATCTGTTATGAATGGAGTTACTGTCGTATTTTCACTAAATCAAACAAAAATTTTAGAAGATTATACAGCAGAGAAGGCTTTATTTAGACAAACAGACGTCAGTGCTGAAGATACTATTCAGAAAGATGACGTAGAAATTATATTTAGTTAAATTGTTAGATTCTTTTAATAGAGCAATATCTTGATACAGAATGTATTTAGATGTTGCGCTATTATTTGTTAGTTTATTATACAAAAATATATGTATTTTCATTTCGTTTGCTTTATACTTTCCTATTAACGGTTAAGGATTAGCCTTTATAGATTTATGACATTATAATTGTAATATGATGCATAAGTTTTATTAACTTATTTTGGATAAATAGTCTATGCAATGGATTGATGTAGTTATTATAGCAATAGTGGCTTTGAGTGCGTTAGTGAGTGTTGCTCGCGGTTTTATAAAGGAAATGCTTTCTCTGATAGCGTGGGTTGCAGCGTTTTTTGTTGCCACTAACTTCCATGCTCAGTTGGCAACTTTATTTACATTTACGGATGATTTAGCTGTAAGGACTGTGTTAGCATTAATATCCCTTTTTGTTAGTACATTGATTATTATTGGTATTATCAATATGATTATAACAATGTTACTTAAAAAGACGGGGCTTTCAGGTACTGATCGTATATTAGGTATGATATTTGGTGCTGGTCGTGGTTTGTTAATAGTTATTGTAGCTGCTTCAATTTTACAATTGCTGTTTAATTTTGGAATTTTTACAGTAGTGCAAAAAGAAGATTGGTATACTCAATCAATAATTTTGCCTGAGCTTATGAAAGCAGCTAGTCAATTGATTAGTTATTTTGGTTTGAAATAATCTTTTAATATTGAATTTTGTAGTTAATTTCTAAAAAATCACTATAATGTGCGGCAAATACTCTATAGTTGACTTGTTTATCAACTAAGTAAAAATTTTATGATGCTTTAAAAGGAATATTTAAGATGTGCGGTATCGTAGGTATTGTAGCCACCTCTCCTGTTAATCAATCTCTATATGATGCATTGACTGTTCTTCAGCATAGGGGCCAGGATGCGGCTGGTATTGTTACCATAAATGACGGTAATTTTAAGCAACGTAAGGCTAATGGTCTAGTAAAAGATGTATTCGAAACCAAGCATATGTACCGCTTAAATGGTAATATCGGTATTGGTCACGTACGTTATCCTACAGCAGGATCTTCTTCTGCAGCAGAGGCTCAACCTTTCTACGTTAATAGTCCTTATGGTATTGCTTTAGCTCACAATGGTAATCTTACAAATGTGAAGCAATTACGAGAAAATTGCGCATCATTCCATCGTCATGTAAATACTACTTCAGATTCTGAAGTTTTGTTAAATATTTTTGCTCATGAAGTTGATGCTTTTGATTCTGAACATATTGGTCCAGATAACATATTTAAAGCTGTAACTAATGTAAATGAGCTTATACGAGGAGCATACGCAGTAGTTTCTCTTATTATTGGTGTTGGCTTAGTTGCTTTTAGAGATCCTTTTGGTATTAGACCTTTAGTTTTAGGTGAAAGACTTGGCGACGAAGGCAAGCTTGAATATATGGTTGCATCAGAAAGTGTTGCATTAGATATTTTAGGTTTTAAACTTGTTCGTGATGTTGCTCCTGGTGAAGCAATTTTCATAAGTGAGAATGGTGTTCTTCATTCAGCAATTTGTGCAAAAAATCCTTGTCTAAATCCATGTATTTTTGAATATGTGTATTTTGCACGTCCTGATTCAATTATGAATGGCGTATCCGTGTATGCTGCGCGTGTTCATATGGGAACAATGTTAGGTGAAAAGATTAAACGTGATTATCCTGATCTAGATATTGACGTTGTTATCCCTATTCCTGAAACAAGTTGCGATATAGCTGTAGAAATTGCAAGATGTTTGGGTGTACCATACCGTCAAGGTTTTGTGAAAAATCGCTACATTGGTAGAACATTCATTATGCCTGGCCAAAAACAACGTAAGAAGAGTGTAAGAAATAAGCTAAACCCAATCCCAGCTGAATTCAAGGGCAAGAAGGTTTTACTTGTAGATGATTCTATCGTTCGTGGTACAACATCAGGTCAGATAGTAGATATGGCTCATGAAGCTGGCGCTGAAAAAGTTTATTTTGCGTCTGCTGCTCCAGAAATTCGTTACCCAAATGTTTATGGTATTGATATGCCATCAAGTACTGAATTAATTGCTTACGGTAAGAATGTTGATGAAGTTTGTACGTTAATTCGTGCTGATGGATTGATTTACCAATCTCTCGAAGATTTGGAAAAAGCTGTAAGAATTGAAAATCCTAGTCTTGAAGGTTTTGAGACTTCTGTTTTTAATGGTAAATATATCACCAATGATATTGATGAAACATATTTGCATTATTTGGATGATGTGCGAAATGATGATGCTAAAGCAGATAAAGCATGGAATGATTCAACAGAAAATCTTGAAATTTATAACGAAGCTTAAATTTTTTCTATAAACTTTGTACAATCCCTGCACTGATCTTGTATATTATGCAGGGGTTTTGTTAAAATTCCTCATAATTGGCATTTTTTAGCATTAATATCTAAATTGTCGATTTTTCTTTTTAATTATCGGAAATATATAAAATGACTATTTTTCAAAAAGTAGTACAGATCTATAAAAGTGTACCTCTTGTATTGCAAATCATACAAGGTTTACTTTTGGGTGTATTGCTTGCTTATTTTTTCCCAACTGAAGCCTCTTGGGTGGAAGTTTTTGGTGAAATTTTTGTAAAAGCGTTAAAGAGTGTAGCACCTTTACTTGTATTAGTATTAGTTACTACAGCAATTGCATCGCATGCTAGTGGTGTAAAAACAGGTCTACGTAAACTTTTATCTCTTTATCTCGTTTCAACGCTTGTTGCTGCGGGTTTAGCTGTATGCGCTAGTTTCTTGTTCCCTGTTACATTAACTTTACCGGAAGAGGCAACACAATCTGAGATTCATGTTGTATCTAGTATTTCAGAAGTACTTTTAAATATAATTGTTGGCGCAGTTACAAATCCTGTTCAAGCTTTGATTGATGCAAATTATATTGCAATATTATTATGGGCCGTGGCTTTGGGCTTTACTTTTAGAAAAGCTAATCAAGCAACAAAAGATGTTCTGTCAGATTTTTCAACAGTTGTTACTGAAATTGTAAAGATTGTTATTCGTTTTGCTCCTCTAGGTGTTATGGGCTTAGTGTTTACATCTTGCACATCCGAAGGTGGATTCAGTAATTTGACACAATACGTGAAGATTATTGTATTGTTGGTTTCTGTAATGCTTATTGTGGCATTAGTTGTGAACCCTATATTTGTTGCAATAGTTACTCGTAGAAATCCATTTACACTTGTATGGATTTGTTTACGTGATAGTGCTTATTATGCATTTTTTACACGTAGTTCAGCTGCAAATATCCCGGTGAATTTAAATCTTTGCGATAAAATGGATGTTCCAAGAGCTATAAGTTCTATTTCTATTCCATTAGGTGCTACTGTTAATATGGCAGGAGCTGCAATTACTATTAGTATTCTGACTCTTTCAGCTGCATTTACAATTATTGGACCTGATAAGATTGATATGGGTACTGCTGTGTTACTATGCATTGTTTCAGCTGTTTCAGCTTGTGGTGCATCAGGTGTGGCAGGCGGTTCATTGATGCTTATTCCATTGGCATGCTCTTTATTTGGTATCGATAACAATATAGCTATGCAGGTTGTAGGTATAGGTATGGTTATTGGTGTTATTCAAGATTCATGTGAAACTGCTTTAAA
>CAZTNG010000104.1:0-5981 GCA_964615195.1 uncultured Enterobacterales bacterium | reverse complement strand
CTTTCCCTTTAGGGCATAATCCAATGCCTGACCTAGTTTTCCCTTCGGTAAGCACTCATTACTTGCTTGTACTTTTATACACCATTCAAAGAACTCTTCTAATATCTTTTGGTTTCATAAATAATGAACCCAGTAAGTTATTCAACTCACTGGGTTCACTGCAAATACATCTATTAATTTTAATAAATTATAATCTAAAGATTAAAATTCAACATTAACAGAACCTTTTTTTAGTTCATCATAACCATCACAAGAAATTGAATAATTCATTGTGTAAGTATTATTTTTGCTATTACTTGGATATAAATGTACGAATTCAGTTAATTTTCCCTTAATTAAATCCTTATAACCATCACCATAATCAATAGTTGTTGAACATGTATTCCATATATCCATGTCATATTCATCATCAATTTGAGCATTATGTGTTACATATCTATTAAAGAGAACCATTGTTCCATTTTTATGAATAGCTGAAATTTCAGTTGCATCAATCGTAATATAATTTGATAAATCACCAGTACATCCTAAGTAATCAGGCTGTTGTGAAACTAACTGAAAATCCCCATTAGCTAATTTAACAGTAGCTTCAGCTAAATACTCTTTACCACAAATTCTTGGTTCAGTAGTATATTTGGTATTTGTTACGTCACCTTCACTTACTGTTTCACCATCTAAAGTCCAAGTAATTGATACTGCATCTAGAGGTACATTGTATAATTCAAAAACAATGGATTCACCAATATCATTGCTTTCAGAAACATTCATTCTTAATTCAATATCTGGACTACATTGTACAGCGGCAATAGCATTATCATAAATAATGTTTTCTGCGTCTATTTCATAGGTAAAAGATTCATTTCCACGAGTGATTGTTGCTGTTGGAATATTAGAATCAAATCTAGCACCTACTTCAAGCTGGCTACTATCAAAAACATTTCCATTACCAAAATCCCAACGGACAGTCCAGCGAACATCATCAAAGTCTTCTGGTAAATTTTGTAATGCATATTCAACTGCATTATTAGCAGGTGCACAAGCCATAAAATACTGTTCTAAAGTAATAGCTGATGTTAAATAAGTATTATCTGTAATATCTAAATCCATCGTACGCGAAATTGATTTTTCAAAATATTGATAATCAAGTGTTACTGTATAACTACCATAAGTAGCATAAGTATGTGTTATCTTTTCATTAAAACCAAATTCACTTACCGTTCCATCACCAAAATCTACCTTAACGGTAGCATCAGCAAGATCTTTCTCTAATACACCTAGTACAGAAGTTGCTGGCTTAATCAACACAGTGTTTTTGTCATCAGCAGAAAGCTGGCGAATATAATTAGGAGTTATAGTATCCATAAATGCTATAACATTTTGATTACCATTATCTGTAGATGTTGCTTTAACTAAGACAGTTTGTGTTGCAGAAGTTGCATATTCGCCTAAAGACACAACAACCTTAACAGTGTAAGATTTATCAATAGATGGATCATCACTAGTTAACATAATTGAAGAACTATTTTCACCTATAAGTTCGATATCATTTATATACCACTTATAGTTAACTTCTTCAGGTAGAGCTTGATTTTCTGATATTTCATGTACATCAGCAAACAAATTAACTTTACTTCCTATTTGCTTGCTAGCTACAATTGATACATGTGCAAAATTACAACTAGAATCTTCATCTGTTAATTCATTAATATCTGTTAAAGTATATGTTCTTGCTTCATTACCTAAATCAATTTCAACAAAGAATGTTGATTTATCAATTGTAGATAGGTCTTCAGGGAGATTTACAACAAAATCACCATTACCACTTGATGGAATAATATATCCTGTAAAATGCCAAGCTAACTTCCAATCAGGACGATTTCCTTCAGGGAAATTTTCCAGCCTCATTACATAACGCTTTTCACCATTGCCTTTACAATTTATTACTTGATCAATTACAAGCTTTACATCATCAGTTAAAATTAATTTACCGCTTGTATTATCATTTATAATTACTTGATCTGTAATAACTGAACTTATATATTCATATGATAAATTTAACTTAAGGTCATATGTACCATTATCAGCATACACGTGAGATACAGTATCAAGTTGTGCTAATGTTAAGTTTTCTACTGTTCCATCGCCATAGTCAATAGTTGCAACAATATTTTCTTTTAATTCCATTGGCAAATAAGAAGTTTCTATAACTTTAACTTTTGCAGTCTTTTCAGCTGATAATGTTTTGGTGTAAATATGTATACCATTGATATAATTCTGTACCCATGAAGAGAAATCCATATCCTGCTCTAAAATTTCAACTTTAAGAACATTAGACACGCATATCCTTGCATCAGTTTCACCAAGACAAGAATCTAATACAACTTCATGAATACCAGCTTGAGCGTATTCATAAGATACAATCTCACCTTCCAATTTTTGACCACTTGGTAAAGTCCAAGTGTATGTAGCATTTACCTTATTTGCAGAACTAGGCCAATAATCAGTTGCATTTAATGTAACTTCATTGCCACTAACTGAAACTAACTTATCAAGATGATTTGAGCAATATTCGCAAATAACATCATTAAAATCAGAATCTGGCTCAGATACAGCATAACCTTCTATAGTATCTTTAAGAGCTTGATAATCAAATGGTTCTGCAGATGAACTGTTATCCATAACAGCGGAAAGTATTTGCTTTGCAGAATACCCATCATTAACCAAGCTTGAAGTTACTTCAAAAATATTAGATAAATTACTAAGGATTTCCTCAGCAGTTAATGATGACAAATCTAATGATAATACAACTTCTAATGAAATTGATGTCGCCGAAGTTTGCTCACTACTTCCATCAAATACACTTATATCTAATCCTGTTGATGCTGCAATATTTGCTTTTGCAGTATCCATACTCACATCAGCAAGTTTTGCATAAGTTGTTAAAACATAAGTCAATGCATTTAATGTTAATTTGTAAGCATTTTTGCCATCTGTATTAGATACAACAAAAGGCTTTATTGCAGATTTTAATTTGGTATTATTCTTTATTGCGATTATTGATGCATCATTGCTCACATCTTCTGCTAAAGTAAAATTAACATTACCATATGAATCAGTGTATGCGCTCAACTCATTTTCATCACATTCACCTGAATTATTCAAATCTATACAAACTTGAGTATTTGAAGCAGCTGTACCATCAGTATTTAAAACACTTACCGCAAGTGCTGTAGTTGTAGATTCATTAGTAGACGCATTAACCGAATCGTTGTTTGAAGAGCCACCACTACCACAAGCTGTTAAGCCTAGTGAAGCCAATAAAGCCATAGCTAAATATGACTTAGAGAATGATTTCATAAAATATCCCACGAATTTTAACAATAAAATTAAACAACATTCATAGCAGATTTTTTTATAATTAAGTTTTAACTTTATTTTAACACATGTACAACATAACTTTATATGTTTTTACAAATTTTTATAACAAAGTTCATGTTTTTTAGTTAAAATTTGAAGTTTTTTTCTTGAATATTTATAAAAACAAATCTAATTAGTAATTGTCATCAGTTAAAATAAAATGGTTTATAATGAGTGTAATTTAAACAATTTAAATTATGAGAGTAGATGTATGAACAATTTTGTTAAAGAACAAGGCTTTACTCTAATAGAGCTCGTATTGATAATTGTGATTCTAGGTATTCTTTCTGCAACAGCCATTCCTGTTTACCAAAATTTTGGAGTTGATGCAAAAATTGCCGATCTAAATGGATTAAAGAGTGCCATAAAAGGTACTGTTGAAATGAATTATGCCAACTCCGTTATATCAGGATATGATATTTATTGCCGTCATTTTGTTCCAGGTAGTAGTTATGATAAAGACATAACTAATAATAATAGAGTTTGTTATGGCAAAAAAATTCTAAATGATTCAAACGAAACTGTTGTCAGTTCAGGGAATTTAATTGATACCGCATATGGAATACCTGTAGCTAAGGTTGCTGGTATAATTTACGCTTTACAAGGCGACAAAAATGTACATATGCAAAACTCTAATGCATATGAAAAACTTAATAATATGTCGGAATACAGTAATGCAGATTCAAGTGAACTAAGACGTTACTGCCTTAACAGTGAAATGTGCTATCTTTATACTCTAGAACAAAAAAATTGGACAGGTGGAGATTCTTACAGTGAAATGTGGATTGGCTTTAAGAATACCGCAGGTCTAAAACTAAAGAACAATGGAAATAGTGGCAGAAATGTTGATCCATCACAAAGTTGCGCTGTCAGATATAGATTAAATTATGTAAAAGGCTCTGAAAAAATCAATTGGAGTGCGGATGTTTTTTCTGAAGGATGCTAATAATGGAAAATTTACGTGTTTTAGATAATGAATATAAAATTATTAAACTTTTAGGTAAAGGCAAAGGTGGCTATTCTTATTTAGCGCACCCTATTAACAATCCATCGCAAAAATATGTACTCAAACAAATTCACCATGAACCTTGTAGCTACTATAGCTTTGGCAATAAAATTGAAGCTGAATTGCGAGATTATAAAAAGCTAAATGACGTTGGTATCAACATTCCCAAAATGATCTGCTGTGATGAGAACAATGAGAGGATTATTAAAGAATATATTGAAGGTCCTACAATTTTTGAATTAGTGCGCGATCAAAAAATGGATCCATCATTTGTGGATCAAGTAAAACAAATGTGTGCAAAATTATATCCAGCAAATCTAAACATTGACTATTTTCCAACAAATTTCGTGGTGCAAGAAAATATAATTTATTATATTGATTATGAATGTAATGGATATATGGATGAATGGAATTTCGAAAATTGGGGCATTAAATATTGGTCAAAAACTCCAGAATTTATTGAATATCTAAAAAATAATAGTCCTGCATAAATTCATACTTTTATTATTGTACAATTATCATTTATAGCATAAAAATAAGCTCCGCCTTTGATGCCACACTGTAAGTTAATTAATTTACAAGAGGCTTAAGCTTGGAGCTTATTTTTTAATTATTATTGCTACTTATTTACTAGAGAGCATCAAACTCATCACTTCCCCCACTTAATTGAGGTACTAAATTTTCACCACGGGCAATATCTTCATTTTCTTTAAGTTGGTAAAACTCAAATGTTTCTCCATCTCTTAAATCTTGAATTTTATCCTTACCTACAAATAGACGCATATTTAACTCAGCTACAGAATATTCATCATTTTTGAAAACCATACCCGTACGAGCATATTTAATAGGTATTTCACGAACTATAACGTTTGCTGTGGTCAAATTATTATTGTAACCCGCTACTAAAGCAATAAAACGTACATCTTTTTCTCGATCAAAACTTTCAAGCTTGTGATTTTTAGGACGTACAAATAGTCTTCGAGTTGTTATCACACTTTCATCAAAATTTTTACATGAAACAATTGTTCTCATAGCATCGCCAGTACTAACATTACTTGCTTGATCTAATAAATTTTGAAATGATTTCATATCTGAAAGTTGATATACACATAACATCAAATTATGAGTTTTGTCATTATACATATTCAATAATGATGTGGAATAAGTCTCTATGTGAATAGCACTTCTTTCCCAAATATAAGCAACAGCATCCTTTGATGCAGCTGGAGGGGTCGGAAAATCTTCTGGCAGATTAACTGTATCAGTACTTGGTTTCTTAGGTAACTTATCTTCGGGTGAAGAACTACAGCCATAACAAGTTCCTAAAAGTAAACATAGTAATATCAGTAATATCTTATTCATTACAAATCCTTGCAATTAATATCTATAATACGTTGTAAATACTACATCATCACAAAAATTTTCGCTATTTAAATATACCAAAGAATAGCTTTATATCTAGTTTGTTTAACATTAAACTGCGTATTTATATACAATTAAAACGTAAGCGTATTAGCAATTAGCGTCTTATATTCAAAAGATAATCATTTTAAAATCA
>CAZTNG010000103.1:0-6032 GCA_964615195.1 uncultured Enterobacterales bacterium | reverse complement strand
TTTTATAAAAAACATCAAGGCTCCAAACCTATGAGTATAGAATGGAGACTTGAAAAGCCTATTCCTGCAAAATTTATAAATCAAACTTCACAACTATTAGCTAGTTAAAAATAAAAGACCTAAAGCAATTTGTTTTAGGTCTTAAAAAATCATTAAAATTTTAATCAAAAAATCTACACAGATTAAAAAATTTAGAATTATGCAGGCTCATAAATTCTGTCAAATATATCATGTTTTACAATGAAAACATCACTAGGCTGTTCTTCTCTGCAAACAAGATAATCTCCAATAAAACCATGTAGGTAGTTCTCATAATTCCACGCATTAAATACTTTAGTTTCCCTATCAATTTTCTTTGCAAAAACTCTAGAATTACAAGTATTGCGACAAGGCTTCATATGTTTTGAAACACGAATAACTTCATCCCTATCAATATTCTTCACACGTGGCTCATAATCAAATTCAATATCGACTGGGCTATCACAAGGAACATATTTTTTGTCAAAAACATCCTTACGAATTGGATAAACTTCACCAATAATACCTATCATTATATACAGATCATAATCAGCAAGTTCTGTATCATCACCCTCAAAGGTACGCATGAAAATAGAATCACCTACTTCTGCAATATCTGTAGATTTAACATAACCAATAACAAAAGATTTTTTTCTATAAGGTTTAAAACTTTCATTAATTATAAAATCTGTTGCATAAATATAGTCAAAACTATCGTAAAAATTACAAAATGTCTCATAGAGGAACGTTGGTAAAGACGTAAAATTTGAATATTTACTAGCTAATAAAGATTTATTAATATAGCCACCAGCTTTTTTAAAGTGACCACCTCCACCACCTACACCTAGAGTAACGCTTTGAGCAAGTTCATTAGACTTAACCTCATTAACACAACTCCGTATAGATAGCTTATAAGCATCACCTAAATTAGCATAAACAATACCTACATCTACACCATCCACCTTTAATAAAAGGTCGGCAATAAATCCTAATATATTTACATCACAAGGCTCTGCTTCGATAACAGCTAAACGACGTTTTTCAAAATATTTGCAATTACTTAATGCTTTCCCTGCTATAGCAAATTCATCTAGAGATAAGTTAGAATTCTGTAAAACATTAATAATTTTATCATCAAATTTTAAGTCATCCCTAGCATCCTTGTCGGCAGGATGCCTAATCTCTGAAAGCTCGCCTGTATCCATGTAAAGACCATAATACAAAGCTGTAGCTACATTTGTATCTGTTTTTAAAGGATAATCAGTCTCAAGTAATAACTGATAAATTACAGTAGCACAACTACCATAATTGCTTTTTATATATTCAAACTTATTAGGTAATCTCTTTGGATCTGGAACGTGATGGTCAATAACAGCAACTACAGGAGCCTTAAGTAAGGTAAGATTACCACTACCATATTGACAATCAACAGTAATTAAAAGCTCAGGACATTCAAAATCAGCGGCAACTTGCTCAACAGGTATCTGTAACAATCTAATAAGATTTACCATGTTAATCTTGCTTATAGCATTTTTACCACTATAAACAAGCCTGACATTTTTTCCTTGCGACTCAAAATATTTATAAAGAGCATAACCTGAGCCAACAGCGTCAGCATCAGGATTATCGTGACATTGAATAACAATATCACAGAAGGAGTCAAAAGCTTTTAAATTAAACATGCTTATTTCCACTTTACCCTAAAAGGTTCATTTGCAGTACCCTTACCAAAAAATCCAATATTTTCATTTATGTCAATTGTAATTTCTGGTACGACCCCTGAAAATTGGTTATTGATTGGCATCACAATCCTAGCTGAGGCTGTTTTAGTAGCAGACCCATTAACACCGCAAACCGAATGATTATTGAAACCACAATCATTACGTAACCACCATGTTAATTTGTTAGGTGTCCAATAACTATAAATAGTTGCAGGAGATCCATCCTTATTCTTAAGATCTGAAGAATAATCTAATTCTATAATATTACTGTTAAGAAGAATTAACAAATCATCCTTATCCGGTATGCGAACCAAGTCTTCTGTTACTGATTGAGGACATAAAGAAAAATCATTTTTATAAAGATCTGTAATAATTCCAAAATTCTTTAGTAATTCATTCAAGGTTTTTTGTTCAGCATCTTCACCAAATATGTTGCAAGAATCATTTATGTATGACAAATGTTGAGTTGTTATCTTTGATTTATGAATTTGCGCTAGCTCCTGCTTTGAAAACTCAAATAAGAAACCTGGCTCTTTTAATTGCTTTGGAGAATAATCACCATAAAAGTTCCACACAGATGAATCTATAGAATCAACATTAGGTATGCCATATGAATAAACTGGTTTTAGACTGTCACTGTTTAACCACTGTCTTAAAAATGAATCTTCCCACTTATTAGAGCCATACGCTTCTGTTAATTCATGCTCCTTTTGCGAAGAAGCATTCACGTTATTAATGTATTCAGCTAAGGTTAAATCGTAGCTAAAGAACTTAGCATCACGCCTAGTAAGATCTGAATAATAACTAAATTTACCACTATGAGCATGATCAAATGGTTTAAATGCCACCGGTTTAGTGGTAATCAACGTTATTAACCCATTGTCATTTTTTAAAACTTGCCATAGAAGTTTTTCACCTCTAAAGCTTCCAAAAGTCACGTAATCACCTTCATTTATAAAACTTTTATTTAAAGGTCGATCCTTGTATGATGAAAAAAATAAAGATATCGTTACCGATAAAACCAACAACACAAGTAAAAAAATTAGAACATTGCGTCGTTTAAAGGAACCTGCATATGATTTGGCTGTGAGCATTTCAACTCTCTGAGACCTTTCAAACTCAGAAGCTAAAACAAAATCTTTAATTTGTTTTAAAGAATTACGAACATCTGAATAATTAACTTTTTCATTATTAGACTTATCATATGCTGTAATCCACTGTCTATGAGTAATAAAATACTCCAAACTTTTTGAAAGATTTTCAACCTTAGCAATATTTAGTACTATTATAGGAAGTTTTTTATCAGCAGCTCTTTCAACTTCTCGTAACACTTGCTCAGAATTATTAGAATTATCAGATAAAATTAATAAAATACATTTTGAACTATCTAATCCACGAATAATCTCTGCAGCATAGTCTTCACCGGATCTGATATTTCGCGGAGCAATCCAATAATTAAAGGATTCCCCATCTAATATTTTACATATTTTATTTGTAACATCCTCATCCTTTGAAGAATAGGAAATAAAAAAATCAAAAGGTCTCGAATCAGTCATAAAAATAATATTTAGCCAAAATAGAATAAAACATTTTTCTTAATAGGAAAATGCATGCAATGTTATAAAAATTTATTTCAAAATAGAATACATAAATAAAATATCAAGATACTTACTATTAATGTAATTCTAAAACTGCGTAATTATAGGCAAAAAATGAGGCTTTTAACACTTTATTTACTAAATTTGTAAAAATAAATTAATAGCAGATCACCATTCATCCATTCTTTTCATATTATTAAAATTAAAACTTAGGTTGTTTTAAATTATTTTTATAAATTAGAACCTTAAAACTACCACTATTTAGAACTAAATTATTTTAACAAAAATATAAGACTTAAATAAAAAACTTCAAACAATATATAATATAACACTAGTTTATACATATACCTTTATACAACCAAATTAAACTTAATTCTTAACATTAACTGTAACTATTTCGTTTCATTTCAAAAAACAAACAATGTTAGGCATAAGTTAATGCCTTAATACGTTTAATAACAAGCTTATATCTTACTTATGTTGTAAGATAAGTATATTTTATTGCTGTCTATTTTATCAGAGCCTTATCTTTAGACAGCTTGTTTATTCTAGGCTATTTTGTTGTAAGCTAATAGATATGCATGATATTTGGAATCCATGGCATGGTTGCGTTAAATGCTCAGAAGGGTGTCGTAATTGTTATATGTTTGTTTTAGATAAACAACGTAATGCAGATGGCAGTCTTATTTATCGCACTAAAAATGGCTTTGATTACCCACTTCAACGAAATAGAGATGGTAGCTACAAAATCCAAAGTGGAGAACTAATCAGGATATGCATGACATCAGATTTTCTTCTTCCTGAAGCTGATATTTGGAGAAATGAAGTTTGGAGTATGATCGCCCAAAGGCCTGATGTCATATTTTATATTCTGACAAAACGCCCCGAAAGAATGATGAATTGTCTCCCTAAAAATTGGAATTTTGGGTATGAGAATGTATTCTTTAATGTCACCTGCGAAAATCAAAGAAGAGCAGATGAACGAATACCAATTTTAAAAGAATTACCTTTTAAACATAAGGGTATCATGACAGCCCCACTTATTGGCCCCATTAATATTCAAAAATATCTTGAAGAAGGATTTATTGAGTTAGTTATATGTAGTGGTGAAAATTATGATAAAGCACGAAATTGTGATTTTGAATGGATTAAAGAATTATCACGTGAATGCCGTTCGACTAATACTACATTTTGCTTAATTGAAACTGGGACAAATTTTGTGAAAAATGGAAGACTTTACAATATGCCTTCCAAAGAATTACAAAGCAAAATGGCCTTTAAATCTGGTGTCAATTTTAAGGGAAAAGAAATTAATTTTAAGTTGACTGATCCTTTAGGAATACCTTTGCAACCTCAAGATTTATATGTGCGAAAATTTCCAAAAGCACGATGCAATGAATGCGGCGCACGATTAATTTGCAATGGCTGTTCCGAATGCGGATCTTGCTACTAAGATGGAGTTTTTATGAAAAGATTAACGGCAAATGCTCTACTTGCCTCATGTTCCATATGTTGGGGAATATCGTATACATTGCTCAAAATATGCAGTGATGAAATGCAACCATTCACATTAATATTTTATAGATTTTTAATTGGCTTTACTGTATTAACTGTATTATTGTTTCCAAAATTACTGAAGGTAAATAAAGCTACCTTAAAATATTCATTTGTGGGTGGAGCTATTATTAGTACCCTACTATTTCTTATAATCTTGTCATTAAAATATACAACAGCCACCACAGTAGGATTTTTAACATCTTCTGCTGTTGCAATGGTTATTCTTATTGATTGTATTTTAAAAAAGCAATTCCCTAAACTAGAAGTTGCAGTAGGTTTATGTCTTGTAACTATTGGCTTATATCTTTTAACAGTAAATGGTGAAGGGATTAAACTAAACTTTGGAGCATTATTAAGCTTAATGGGTGCTATCGGCTATGCAATGCATATTCATTTAGTTAATTATTGGAGTCATAAAGTTGATACTGTAGCATTCAGTATTGTGCAACTTGGTTGGGTGGTAGTTTTTTCATCAATTTTAGCCTTTGGTATAGAACCTATAGCAAATCCTCTAAATTGGAGTGCTCATGCTTGGGAAGCAATGCTCGGACTAGCGATAATTTGTACCGCATACTGTTTTTTTATTCAAATTGTTGCTCAAAAATACTCCACAGCAACACAAACAGGATTACTATTCACATTTGAGCCGGTCTTTTCTGCTTTCTATGCATCATTAATTTTAGGGGAAGTTTTAACAAAAAGAACCTTTATTGGAGCGACTCTAGTGTTAACTGGAGTTATTGTAAGCATGCTATTTACATATAAACGAAAAAAATGTATGAGCTAATACTTCTGAAACTCAGTTGATTAGCCTCTAGGTTTCTTAGCTAAGTAGAACGTATTAGCAATTGGCGTTAATTTTTAATTTTGAGGTAGTTGAAAGAGCTAACCAATACCGCCTTTATACAGGGTTCTTTATAAGCCTAGTATTTTTACGACATAAAGTTTCCATCGCATTTGCTTGGCAACTAAAATGAATTTTATTTGACCAAGGTAATACATTTATTTTTGGCTGTTTCAACTAATAATAAAAATCTTAAATATAAGCTAACTGCAAAAAATTTACTTACTTTTCCATTTATCGTAAGCGTATTAGCAATTAGCGTTAATTTTTAAAATTGACTTTTGGGTATTGATG
>CAZTNG010000102.1:0-6040 GCA_964615195.1 uncultured Enterobacterales bacterium | reverse complement strand
ACTGCTCCACCCCGCGCCAACAAAGTGAGCACATATTATCATGTTTTATTATTTATGCAACTACTATTAAAAAATATGTTTAATTGTAGGTGTTATTGTACAAATTTTGATTAGTTTTGATTATAACAAACTTGATTCTTCATTATTGGAGATTATTTAAATATGAATTATTCATTTTCTATAAACTGAATAGCATGTCAATTTAAACTATAACAATTTATTTAAATAATAATTTAATTGAATATGAGCATATTTCAATTATTATTTAATGAAATACGTATTTGGAATATTTAAATTATTTAATATTTTGTGTAAATTAGGATAGCACATAACTATACTATAAATTTTAAATAAACAAATTATAATAAATTAAATAATTATATGATTCACTTATATAATTATTTATAAAAGAATTTAATTTCAATAAAAAACACAATTTATGTTGCTATATAAAAAATTTATGCTATTATTGTCCTACTTAGTTGGCGCGGGGTGGAGCAGTTTGGTAGCTCGTCGGGCTCATAACCCGAAGGTCGTTGGTTCAAATCCGGCCCCCGCAACCAATCATAAATTCTTCTTCAAGAAAATTCCTTCTATATAATATATATCTAATACTAAAATTCTTGTATTATTTTGTTTATTTCAAATTCAGAGTTTTGAGTAATTCATTATTCAGTGATGTTTTTAACGATATTTTATTATAAAGCATAAGCTTTTTTTCAATTACAAACTTAAATTTATAAATAGTTTACTAATCTTTTTCTAAATGTATTGTAACAATCTCAGACCTAGTCCCTGTTTTAAATTTTATTGCCCAATCTGAAATACCTGATGTAACCACAAAGTTAGTATTGCCTATTTGTTTATATCCATAAGTTTGGTCGTTAGCACCTATTAATTCACCAATATAGTTTAATGGCCATATTTGTCCACCATGGGTATGACCTGATAAAACTAAATCAACATTTGCTTGCTCCTGAGCTTTATAGTCATTTGGCTGATGATCAAGAACAATACTAAACTTATTTTTATCAATTCCTTTGGTCAGCTCTGACATAGTCAGTCTTCCTAAACCTCGCTGAGTTTCAACTTTATCCTTTCTACCTATTATGTATAGATAATCATCTATAGCAATAGATGTATCTTGCAATACAACAACATTATTTTTTTGTAATTCTGTTATAAGCTCTGCAGCACTAAACCCTCTATGTTCTGCGCCATAATATCCTTCATCATGATTGCCAAATACAAAATAAACCCCATAAGTAGTTTTTAAGTCTTTTAAAGCTCTTGTTGCAGCTAGCATATCTTCTTTTGAAGTATCATCATCTACAAAATCACCTACGATAAAAATAATATCGGCGGCCTGTTTTTGCATTGTGGCAACATGATTAGCAAATTCTTTACCTGTAAATGTTGTTCCTATATGTGAATCCGCAATAAATGTAATTTTTGTATCATGAATATTTTTATGTGTTTTAATTGTATATTCTTCAATCCATACGTTATGTGCTTGATACCAGCCTAAACATAATAATAAAGAACTAATTACTAATGCAAAAATACCAGCGTAATAAACTTTAAATTTACGAGATAAAATAAATTCTATCAACACAAAAATAACATCAAAAATTAACCAAAATAATGAGACATAAAAAAAACATACTATTGCATTTATTAAATCAAAAATTAAACATAAAACCAAAAAGCTCACACAAGTTACAATCAGTCCACCGGAAATATTAAGTTTTAATAATTTAAATTTTATTAAACTAATAATTTGAAAATGATTCATTTTTTTACTTAAATAACAAAATTCAGTAATCGTGAATAAAACAATAACAAGTAAAATAATGAACCACATTAACATTTAATAAACCTCATAGGTATGACACAAGTGAACTAACTTTTATTTTTATAAATCAGTAGATAATTTCTACTCTAATTTACTATATTCATCTTCTGACACAGGTTCTAACCACTCATTTGAGAGTTCCTCACCATCAATTTCAATTGCTAAATGAGAAAACCAACTATTAGGAGCAGCGCCATGCCAATGTTTAACATTAGCTGGAATATGAATAACTGTACCTTTCTTTATTTCTACAGGTGCTTTTCCCCACTCTTGATAATAACCTCTACCACCAACACCTATTAACATTTGTCCCCCACCAACTTTTGCATGATGAGTATGCCAATTATTACGACACTTAGGCTCAAAAGTAACATTAAAAATTTTAACTTGTTCTGTTGAAATAGGAGCTAAATAACTTTGGCCAATAAAATATTGTGCATATGCATCGTTAGGTGAGCCAATTGGAAACATTATTGATTGTTGATACTTATCTTTTTCCGATAACGCTAGAGATTTATCATTCCATATTTCTTTAGCTAAACCAAAAACTGCCCATGCCTTTGGCCAACCGACATAAAATGCAGTATGTGTAATAATCGCAACAATTTCTTCTTTATTCACACCATGTAGCTTGGCATTTTGCAAATGAAATTTAAGAGAATTATCTGTAATACCCATAGACATAAGAGAAACAACTGTAATGATAGATCTTGTTTTAAGATCAATGTCTTTATTGTTCCAATTCTCACCAAACAATACGTCATCATTATAATGTGCAAATTCAGGAGCAAATTCCCCTAATTGTGCACGCCCAGCAGTTTGTATAATTTTTTCAGCCATTGCGTTTTTCCCCAATATTAGAAAAACTATAATTACAAATATATATTTAAGTGAAGTATTCATTTACAGTCCTTCTATGTTATATTTTTAAAAATAAGCCTTTTTAAAGACTTTAGGTAAAGCTTGTGGAAGTAACTGATTCATATCAACTAAATCAAGTGATTTAACCATATGAATAGTGCCTTGTTTATATTTTTGAAAGTGTGCTGAGGCTATGTGACTTTGATAAGCTTTATCATCTTTGTATATTTCCAAAATCCTAATTTGATTATTATTTCTAATAACCATCATTGGATATATGGCAATTACACCATCTTCATGATCAACAGATGCCTGAGCGACGTCTCGTGCATAAGTTAAATATTCATCTATATACTCTGGATAAACTTCTATTTCAGAAATACGCACTAGCATTCCATTGTTAGCATTCTCAAAACAATAACCCACAGTACACAAACCCCACAAAATATAAAAACAACAGATTTTTAACATTATTTAATTCTTATTTTGGAATTCATTTACAAAATTTAATAATTCTGTAGATGAAGGATTACCGTGAAAAACTTTACCTGTAATAATTTGAGGATTACCAAGTGCATCTTTTTTTAAATCTTCAGCAGTATTACCAAGATCACTGCTACTTGAAGTGGCAAACAATATTATCTTTTTCCCACTTAAATCATAATTTTTTACAAATTGGTTAACAATTTTTGGTGAAGAACCCCACCAAATAGGGAAGCCAAGGTAAATTACGTCATAATCCTTAACAGGAGCATTTAAATCTGCTAATTCTGGGTAAGCAATGGCATTAGCCATCTCAAGAGAACTTCGGCTTTTTTCATTGTGCCAATTTAAGTCATCCATAGAATAAGGAACTTTTGCTTTAATTTCATAAATTGGTGCATCTACTGCCTGTGCCATATTCTGTGCAACGTTAGCTGTAGTACCAGTTGCAGAAAAATAAACAATCAAAATTGAGGCTAAAATATTATTCATAAAAAAATCCTTAACAAAACTATTGAAGAATAATGACAATGCTAAGCAATCAACATCTTACTTATTATTCAAATTACTATTTAATAAAGTTAATATAGTTTGATAAACAAAATCATATACTCCCAAAGACGGGTAATTAATTCCAGCTATAGTCATTGCTTCCTTTTGCTTCTTTGTTGCAGATGCATATGGATATAAACCAAACATAAAAGGGAAAAATATATAAATAAAGTTATCTATGTGATGCTGTGTCATTAGTGGAAAATATGTATTTAATAACTTTTGCATTAAATTAAGTGCTCGCTTATATTCTTTTTTAAAAGAAATTAAATCATCTAAAGTACAATTTTCCTCTAAATCATAAATATTCATAGAAAGGAGCTTTAACAATACAGGTCTACTATCTAAACTGAATGCAATTTTTTCAGAAAAATTTTCAATTGTTAGCTCTGAAAATTCTGATAATATTTTCTCCATACTGTCACACCAAATAACGTATTCTTCTTTAAAGATTTCCAGAAAAATACTTTCTTTAGTAGCAAAATAGTTGTAAATAGACGGCCTAGAAAAACTAGTATATAAGCTTATCTCTTTAATACTAATATCTTTAAAGTTCATTTTTTCATAAAGCTCTCTACAAGCTTTTATGATTTCATTCCTTCTTTGACTACCACGATTAATTGTTTGCATAAATACTACTCTTGAAACATCTGACACAGTGTCAATAACACCTATATTATTACCAAACTGACATAGTGTCAATAATTTTTCTAAAATATCAGCACATAATAAATCCATTTAAAATCAGACTAAGCACAAATACATGAGTAACTATTAAGCAATACCAAAGTTGGTATGTTGATAAATAACAATGAACTTGACACTAACTAATTATTTTTATAATTTAGAGAAATTAATTATTAAATAAGCTTAAAGTAACGTATGAAATATAGAGAATTAAAACATTCTGACCTTAGATATCTTTATAAATTAGTTAATGAACTTTGGTGTTTTGATACTTTTGGTCCACAAAAAGAAATAGCAAAAATACTAACTTCATCAGCTGTTACTGATATTATTGCTAATACAAACTATTCAATTATTGCATGCAATGAAAACAACCAACCTATTGGTTTTTTACTAGCTATGATTGCAAATAATCCAACACAAAAAAATGTAAATATTAATGTACGATACACAAAGATAGATAAGGAATTATCTAAGCTAACAGCTATAAATAACGATGCTTTAAATCAATATTTAAATATACGTTCTAAGTTTTTACAACTTAAAAAAAACATTAACAGAGGGGGTAACAGCGCTGAGATAGTATGGTTTGCCACAGATCCAAATTTTCAAGGTCAAGGTATTGGTAGTAAGCTACTTACTAAATTTACGATTGAATGTAATAAATTAGGTATAACTCAACAATTTTTATTAACAGACGAGCAATGTTCATATCAATATTATGATAAGCATGGATTTACTCAACTTCAGCACATTCAAGCCACACTTAAATTAAAGGAACAAACACAATCTAATAATATTTTTCTCTATTTTCGTGAAATATAACACTGACGCTTTCATTAATTTCACAAATGTTTTCATATAAATTATGCAAATGAAACATCGAGATTACTACAAATGTAACAATACAAGAAATTATTAAAAGATTATTTAAGCTTATAAAAAAAGAAACCCGCTTCGGGGAGAAACGGGCAAAAGCCTTTCAATTAAGAAAGAGCACGGGATAAACTGATTACGTTTATATACAAAGCAATTGGTGTGCCAACTTTTTATTTCATACAAAATAATTTAATTTTACTAATATAGAGTGCTTGATTTACATTGTTTTCACCAGGATTTGTTCACAATTTAACCAAAGTAATAATAGCCAAGGTGCTATTTTTTAAAAGGAAAAATTATTTAGCTGATTAAATATTACGTGTTATTTGCAAATATATTTGCATAATGCAAATTATTACGCAAAACACATAAAACAAAATACTGTTTATCTTATTTTTAAATAATATTTATTTATAGAAACATCTTTTGTTAATATTAAAATTTGTGTAACATTTCCACAAATTTCTATAATATGTTACAAATTTCAGATAATAATAAATTAATTTATTTATATATAATTGATAATCTGCTATCTTTTTGTATGAAATTTCTGAAAATTAAGGACATACATTTATGAAAAGTATATGGCTTACAGGATCTAATAGTCATCTTGGAAAAATATTAATGCCAATACTCCATAATCTTAAAGATAGTAATGGAGCAAATTATTTAATATATGCCACCGACATTGATGAATGTGATATAACCAATGAACAAGCAGTT
>CAZTNG010000101.1:0-6331 GCA_964615195.1 uncultured Enterobacterales bacterium | reverse complement strand
TCAAATTTTAAAATGAAGTGAAATTAATTACACAGTTTTATTGACACTCCCTTTGCTCATGCCTATAATAGCGACCTAATACTTAAATCTTAAAATCCTAAATGAAATCATGCTCAATCTTATTAACAAAATTAAAATAAATACTAAAAATCAATTACTATCATTTATTCACCTGCTTTGTATAACTTTTTTCTTCATTTGTATAACTACGCTAATCGTAGATCTCTTCAGAATTATATTTGTTAATTCATTTTCAGAAGAAGTAGTAGAAATTAATGAATATATATCATTATTTGTAAGAGCACTTAGCATAGATTTGCATTCTGGCGTTGAATATGCCCTTCCAATTATTATATTGGGAGGCATTTTAATTATTTTTAATAAAAACAAAGAATTGAATAGCCTTATACCATACCTTATTTCTATTATAACTTTATATTGTGCTTTTGCTTGTATAGCAAATTTTTATTTTTTCAAAACTTTCAACAATATTATTGATACTTTCTTTTTTAATTTCTTTACGGAAGATAAAATTGCTCTTATTAAAACTATTTATTACGATTACCCTCTTATTCAATTTTCATTAGTATTACTTGTATTATCATTTATCTCATTGATTTTCTATAAATTTATTTATAAATTTATAATCAATTACATTCGATTTTCAAGTTATAAATCAATAATATCAATTCTTGCAATTCTTTTATTATGTCTCGAATTTTCTTACAATGGCGGAATTTCATTCCATAAATTAACATCTGCAAGACCAAGATCTGTTTCATTTTCTAATATATCAAATAATAGAATTATAAATGCTTCATTGTCGAATCCTATGACCTTGATTAGTTGGAGATTTAATGAATATATGACAGCCAAAAGAATGAAAATTACTCCAGTGAATGATGAAGAATTAATGAGTATACTCAATGATTTTAAAATTAAATATAACATCGAAAACCCTTTATCATCATTGATCAAAACAACTAGCTACAATGAATATCTAGACAACAATAAACCAAATATTGTAATTGTATATGAAGAAAGTTTTAGCGAACATCTTTCAAAACTATCAGATCTAAAAAATAATTTCGATACTCTTGGAAGTTTAAATGAGTTCAAAGAAAATAATTATTACTTCAATAATTTGATTAGTGAAGAAAACAGTACTTTATATTCATTATTAAGATTTTCGTTTCATTTTACTCATCACGATGTTTCAAGTAGTGCTTTTGCTTTAAAAGGAAAATATGACACTTTTTTTCTCAAACCGTATAAAGATAAAGGTTATAAACTAGTATTTATTACTGCAAGTGATTGTGGTTGGGGAAATGTCGATAAATTCTTTAAAGCTAACGGTGTAGATGAATTTATATGTGCCTCGGATATACTTCAAACAAATAAAAATGCAAAAATCTATACTTGGGGAGTACAAGATCAATATCTATTTGATTCGGCAATTAATATATTGGATGAAGCTGTAGCGACATCTCAGCCAGTGGCTATTTTTATATTAACAACTTTAAATCATCCTCCTTATGATTTAACTAAAGATCTCACCAATGACTTAAATGATAATATAAATTATTCTAAAAAATATGATAAAAACCTATTTAGTAATTATGATTTAGAAACATTTATAAAGCAGATAAAAACATTTAAGTACGCAGCAGATTCTTTGGGAGATTTTATCAATTATGTAAAATCATCTAAAAAATTAAAGGATTCAACTGTTATTGCATTTACAGGAGATCACAATGCAAGAATAAGCTATAACAAAAATTCAGATGCTTTACTTAGTAAATCTGTGGCAACAGGTATATATATCCCTGAAGTAATAATAGATCATGGAAAACAAATAACCTATGACGCAAATCGAATAAGTTCAAATAAAGATATATTACCAACATTATACGAAAACACGATAAGTCAAGGGCAATACATTAAACTTGGATGTAATATTTTAAGTTCAGAATCAAGCTGCCCATTTGATTTCGCTTATAACGTAAAATTGACCGTTGATAATAAAGGAAATAGTTCACTTGAGTCTACAGATGATAACAGAGCAAAATTCTATTACAAACGTTACTCAGATCTTTTGCAATGGTTATTCAATAAGCAGATGAATGAAGCTTTTCATAATAATCAATAAGCTTGTATATGAAGAAGAATTAGAATGGCTTCTCAAATCGTATTTGATGTGTACAAGAAACGATTTTGAATTAATCTAAAGCTCTCAAATTAGGGTGAACTACATAAGTTTAGCAAATAAAACTTAAATCTACTATAAGGCTGAATTCATCAATTCATGAAGATTTCAGCCCTTTTATTTTTCCTAAATAAATTACAATTTATTAGTGATAGCATAATGAATGTCATAAACCTAAAAAAACTTTTGATTTTTATTAGATAATAAGCAACTCATAGCTAATGTAAAAACAAAAAACTCACTTACTCCTAAAAGATGTAAATGAGTTTTTAAACAAATTAGAAAATGAGATTATTTTTTAATTTTCATTTTTTGAACAGCTTCAATAAACTTTTGTTGCGCTGACTGAGAACCAGCTCTTTGAGCTTCAGCAACAAGGTTCATCGCCTTAGCTAAATCACCTTTTTGCACACTAGCTACTATTAGCTTATTGTACATCTCCTCTGTTTCATTCATCATTTCACCTACAGGTGCTTGATTTGATGGAGCTGAAACCTGTTGATTTTGTAAATCTACATTTCCATTGCTAGATGTTGATAATGTATTACCTTTGCCATCAACCGATAAAACCGAAGTTGAACCTTCAGACTGAGATGAAACTGAGTATACTTCACCAGTCGCTAAGACTACATTTTCTTGTCTATTGCTTTTATTACCGCCACCAATTAATGGATCATCCAAATATGAAATCAAATCATCTGTAAAATCATCTTCTTTTTGACGGAATTTAAATTCAACGTTAACTTCACCAATATATGAATGAGGAATTAATACATCTGGAGCGTCTGGAACATCATTACGTAAAGCAATGGCTTGCTATCTAAGGCATAACGGCTTATTAGCAAGGCTTTTTTGTTTTCGGTGTCAATATCGAGCACCAACCATTCTATTGGATCTTTTGAATTTTCATTTTCTTGATAATAATTGCCAAAACTTACATACTTACCTATTTCTATTTTATTACAATTTAATTCAACAAATTCTAAAACCTCAGATTTATCTGCATCACCTCTATGATAAAGCTTAATTTCACATTCCTTATTGGTATTTGAATCTTGAGTATTTAGCTGGGTGGAATTATTTTTTAATTTATTTAGTATTGTTGCATTTGCCATTTTTACTACCTATTGACAAGATAAAGCTATTAAGCATTCTTTATCAAAAATATTCTGTGTAATCATAGGTATCATTTTTAAAAAAATAGGTAAATATATCCATAAATATAACCATTTAGATGCTTTAAAAGGTTAGGTTTATAGCAAAAAAAACTTAGATAGCTTTCTGACTCAATCTAGACATTATTAATAAACTATTGCAATATTACAGATAGAAATATAAAATTAGACGTATCAAGTGCGAGAATAACACTTAAAAAACATTTCACTTTATTCGCTCCTGCGATTTTATGTTGATCTCATGATCAAATCAAGCATCTAGCTAACAAGCCAATTATTATCCTAAATCATCTACTAGAACTTTCTAGCAATACCTATTTCTCATAACACCTTATTGTCTTTCAATTTGTGTTTTTATGCCAAAAATAATCATAAATATGTCTTATTTTTCCTACTACATATTGGACTTTCATCCTTCTTCGTGGAGAACACAAACATTCAGTGCATTAAAGCTAGTGCCTGCAATGTTTTTGGCTATGCCATGAAAGTAAGGTGGAACTTTTAATCCGCCAATATGAGCGTGCAAATCAACGATTTGCTTGCATTTTTAGTATCTTCCCTTATGGGAAATTTTAGGAGTAGTAATACATGCGTAAATCAACAAAGGCTGCCAACCCAACATTAGATGTTTACCCAATTAAAAATGATTCCGTTTGTTTGGATATCGTTTTGGGCACCAATCTTTTTAAGGGAAAATCAATTTCTGTTCCAATCTATGAAGAAGAATCACCATACATGCCTGTATTTGAAAAAGGCTATGTTTTTGATCCAAACTCATTGATCGCAGTAGTTAATTTTTTGGCAAACCCTTTAGGTGATGCACTTTATCTGTTTGGCCCATCTGGCTGTGGTAAAACCTCGGTTGTAAGCCAGGTTGCATCACTCTTAGGTTGGCCTATGATTCAAACAACCCTTAATGGTCGTTTTGAGTTAGCGGATTTAATAGGGCATCCCACTATATGCGGTGATCAAGTTATGTATGTTCACGGTCCATTAGCACGAGCGATGAAGTATGGTTATATTCTAGTTCTTAATGAAATAGATTTAGCTGATCCTTCTGAGCTTGCTGGTCTAAACGATGTTTTAGAAGGGCGTGCTTTGGTAGTTGTACAAAATGATGGAGAGATAATAGAGCCACATCCTAATTTTAGGTTAGTGGCAACTGCAAACACTCGTGGTGGTGGGGAAGCTCATAACTATTGTGGTACGCAGATATTAAACTCTGCCTTTTTAGATCGTTTTCGTTTTATTCCATGCACCTATATGAGTGCTGAGACTGAAACAAAGGTTCTAAAAAAGGCTTATCCGGAGCTAACAAAGCAATTTTGCGAAGCTTTAGTTAGAGTGGCAAGTGAGGTTAGAGATTCAAATCTAAACTGCACTACAAAGCATATTTATATGAGTGTACCTATGTCTACCCGTGCTTTATTGCGTTGGGCAGGTTTGGTTACTAAATATAAGAATGTGGAGAATCCTGTTGATCTTGCATTAGAGCATGCTTTCACCGCTCGTATGAGTAAGGATGAAAGTACCTATGTGCATCGTTTGTACAGAGATGTTTCAGGGGAGAATATGGTTATTTTCGAATAACACTAATTCAAACTTGAATTTAGGAAAAACCAATTATTAGCAAATTGCTGATGATTGGTTTTGTTTTTTTAGGAAATTAAATTTTAGGAGTTAACTATAAATATTTTAAATAATTTGGGAACTATCACTGTTATAGACATCCAAATGATTGAGAATATAGCAAATTTGACAATATGTATTACTAGTAAGAACCAAACAGAGAAAGTAAAAGTTTATAACTTTTCTGAATACATCAACGAGGATAATACCTTAGATGTAAGCGACAGCTCCCTAAGAGCTCAAGGCTTTGCTGATTGGGCAATGTTTTCAGATGCACAGCGACAGGAAATCTTTGCGATTTTTGAAAAAGAATTCAAGAATTTTCTGGTGCAGTTAGAAAATGTGTTTAGCTAGTAATAACTATAACTTGGTCAATCATTTATGAAAAACAATGAAAGTAAAGAACTTCTTTACCATAATCTATTGATAGAATTTTGTAAGGTAAGCACACCTGAAAATGCTGAAAAAGCTTTTCTAGGGGCACTTAATACGCTTAACGAAAATCTTCGTAAGTATAAACAAAAAGTCATCATGGAAAATGATAAAAAGAGTGGGGGAGTCCACTAATTTTTTTAGGATTAACACTATGTAGCTTCTTTTAAAGAACTACATAGTGTTATTTAGAGTTAATGCCTTGGATGTGAATTACAATATACCAAATGCATTAAGACAGTACATACATGCGTATAGATTGTTGTAGTAGTTAGATTTGCATGACCTAGCAACATCTGAATCATTACGATATCCATGCCATGATTCAGAAGGTGCGTGGCGAAGCTATGTCTAAAAACATGAGGATTGACCTTTTTGGTAATACCCAACTTGTCAGCATGAGCTTTTATAAGTCTTCTAAAAATGCCAGGAGGATATGAGTAGTGTTCTCCATTTTTTGAGACAAAAACATATTCAAAACTCCTTCCAAAAACTTCTTTTGTTCTTTCTAAATGTTTTTTTATCACATTGACAGCGTAGTAAGAAATAGGAACAATCCTTTCCTTATTTCCTTTACCTAATACACGTACAATTCGATGATCAAAATTAATATCCGAAACCTTTAACGTCATTAATTCATGTATACGTAAACCACAACCATAAAGAAGTATTAGCATAGCCTTAGCTGTAAGATCTTTTGAATCATTCTCATTAAAGCTATTAATTAATGCTTGCATTTCCTTTTCACTTAACACAACTGGAATCCTTGAAGGGATTTTGGGAACAGAAATCAGTTCCGATGGATTATCCGATCGAACGTGCATGTAACGTAGGAATGAACAATATTTTTTTACTGTGTTTACAGCAGTTACAACAACAGAACTATTAC
>CAZTNG010000100.1:0-6497 GCA_964615195.1 uncultured Enterobacterales bacterium | reverse complement strand
GATTATTTCAAAGATAACTATTTTAACGAACCTTTCGTCCCATTAGGTTATATTGTTCTTTCCATTGAGGATAATATCGTTCAAGTAAAGAATAAAAATTTAAATTATGTCTGTGTTCATGAAAATGGATTAATTCATGAATAAGTGTGCATTTCAAACACTCTTGTGGATACCTAGCAAGCATAGAACTTAAAACTATTGATTTTTTTACTATATTATACATTCCAAAATAAGATTTAACTTTTTTAGACTTTAAGTTATTACAAGGTGAATTAACATGTTTACTAAATTGTGGCAGATATTGATTACCAAGTCTTTCTGTTTCATTTAAGTACAAAGTATCTAATAATGATTTCACTTTACGTTCATCAAAACGATTTTTCAAATTCACTGTTATTATTTTTTTATCATGACAAACGCTAATTTTATCTATTAACGTATCTGTTAAAACTTCTAAAGTATAGTGAATCCCCCATAAGTAATGTAGCGAACCATTATCACATTGGTCATTATTCGCATACAATCTATTAGCGGATTTTCCAAATTTACCATAAATTAACCATTCATAATGTCTCAATAAAAATTGAGACACAGAAGCATTAGAACAATCTACAGGAACTATAACAATAATTTCTGACTGAAATTTTTTGATCTTATATATAAATTTAGGACACGCCAAAGTTCTCTGGATTTTTACAGTTGAGTCTTTAATCGATATAATATCTGAAAATTCGTGTTTTAGATCTTTGTCGTCATCTACAATACAATTTGTAACAACTAAATTATTCTTAGCAAATTGGGTACAAATATCTACATATCTTTTTTTTACAAAATCTAGAATAAAACTATCATTGAACATCTTAGGAGATTTAGCAAAAAGACATTTATTTTTAATATCTATTGCAAAACTTAACTTCCGAACTTTTTCTTTACGTTCAATGTGAACATCAATATCTCTATATTTGATTATATCTGAAAACCCACGATCTGCTGAAGGCTCGTATACACGTAGTCGATCGACTCTATCCCTGAGCATTCGATAGTTCTCTACCAAGCAATTACTAATTTCGGCAGGACTTAAGCTTGTAGGGAAAGTGATTGTCACAATACAATCTTCCATTGAAGAAGTAACTTTTACTCTTTTTGCTCTTTTAGAAAAACCAAGCTTTACAGAAAAATCATCGAAGAAAGCAATATTATCCAATATTTTCAAATTAACCATTTAAATAATTACTTCCCCATTAAGTATTACAAAAAATACTTAGTTTCATAAACTTTTCCACAAAGCAGCTCTAACAACATAGTTTCCATACACGACACATTCACCATTATCAAATATACCGCCATAAAAATGAACTATTGTAGCAGAATTCTCATAATGACCTGGAGTACGCAACCACCAAGCATGCTTACCATTATCCTTTAAAAGATACGCACCTTTTTGTATTGCATATGGTGTCGCTAAAACTTGTCTATCATCATTGCTTTCAAAATATTTTATTGCCTCATTAACACTTAATACAAATATTTTATCATTAGTATTAGCGCCACCTAATGTGCCATATACAGAATTTTGACTATTGACCAAATGCGTTGTTTGTATTAATTCTTGTTCTTCCTTTGTAAAAGCAATTTGTAAAAACTCTTTATTTAACCAATGCCTTAATGAACTAGTAGCCCAAGTTGTATTTTCGAAAGCATGATTATATGGCATTGCATCAATTCCATATTCAGTTAATAATAAAACCTTATTATTATTTATATCTAAAACCTTCCACGATATAGGTTCTTTATCCAAATCATTATTTAGATAATAATTACCAAAATGAACAACATCACCTACTTTTATAGGTATATTTGTTTGTGATACATTTTGGCTAGAAGAATCTCTATCAACTTCAGATTTACTATAATATTCAAATATTACGAAGCTTAATATAAGGCTAAATAATATAACAGAACAAATTATCCAAACGGAAAGTCTACTTATATTTTTATTGTGTATATTAACAACAGAATTTAAACACTCAGCAGGTTCTGCAATATTAATATCTTTATGACAATATTTGCAATACGTTGCATTGTCCTCAATCGTTTTTCCACAATTTTGGCAAATCATAATAAAACCTCTTTCAGCTAAAATACGTTAATAATTACTAACACAAATTTAAGATTGTATAAAACATTTAGCCTTATTTAATAAATAGTTGCATATTTCACTGATTACGTCATCATCATATCGTAATGTGCTTCATGATCCATTTTTACGAATATCTGCTTAAACACAGTTTTGTAGCGTTCAACAGAATCTGTATAACTATCTATATATAAATCATCTGGTATGGAATGAGAACCATCATTAATCCAACTAATCAAAGAACGACAGATATTTTTTTCTTCTATTGTAGAAAACGATTCTACGATCATAGAATCAACTCTTTTCCCCAACATACCAAAATAATTTTCGATTATTCGTCTCATAATGTTCTGTGTTGTTATCATCGATGCATTTGAATTTGTTTTTAGTTCCGACCATAACAATTCATATGATGTTTTTATCTGATTTACTTTTCCAAAACTTCTCACTGATGTAATATTATTGTCTTTACTAATAATCCAATAATGTACATCATTTAATTCTTTTGTTCTGCCATCCACAAACGACGCCTCTTTGTGAAAAAACACATTATGCGTAAGGATGAAGACTTGCTCTATATTAGATTTGTTATCACGAATATTTTTAATTAATGATTTCACCATTGAGCTAACAATATATAAAACCGTACTATCTAAACTAGAAATTGGATCATCCAATACCAAAATTTTCTTTGACGATACTTTTTTTGCATCCAATGAACCTTTTGCAAGTTGTAAAAAGTAAAGGAACGAGATGAATGTTTCTTCACCTTCACTTAAAGTACTTGCTACAGGTGTACCATCTAGCCTTTGTATTTGGTAGTAGTTTTCTTTCTTTGTCGATGCAACAATTTCGAAATTGGTAAAGCCAAAAGCCCTAAGCGAACGGTTAATTTCATCCACTGTTGGCTGAATACTTGTAATATTTTTACCATATTCTATTATATTTTCATCAATCTGTTTTAATTCTTTATTACATCTATCAATACTCTTTTGAATTCCACTTTTTGCTTTTTCAAAGATAGATAGTTTATTGATATACTCACTAATCAACGCATTCTGTTCAGACATTAAATATGTCCAAACATCATCAATCAACTGTTTTTTTTCTTCATTGTAATTATCTACCATTTTGTTATGATTGATGATATCTTGATTGGCATTCTCTATTGTTTCCAATAAATTGTTTGCCATTTTTTTACTTTCGGATATAACGACCTTTTCCCCTGCTCCTTTCTCTTTTGTATTCATTTCCATTAATGTGGTTTTAAAGTTTTTTATAAGTACATCTAATATTGCCTCAAACTTAGAAACATCCAAATTCCCAATTTGTACAACGCTATTACTATCTAAAACATCTCTAAATGCTGTAACTAAACGCTCTGATATTGTTTCATATTGTCCTATCAGTTTTTGTACGCTATTTATATCACGTTCATACTCACCACTAAAGAAGTTACTTAACTGTTTTTCCAAATCTGAAGTCATCGTTCTTTGCTGACAAAATGGACATATTCCATTTTTACTTATATATGATCTACCTTTATTAACCCAGTCTGCATTGTTAAGTACATTTATAAGTTTAGCAATAGGAATATCATTATTGCCAACAATTAACTTATTCCAGATAGAGTCTTTTTCAATTTTATCAATTTCTGAAATCAACTCAAAAACAGTTGTTTCTATGGTATTACATTTCTCTGGTTTCTTAGCAAACAAAGTTCTAGAACGCTTAATTAAAGATTCCCTTGTTTCTGATGAAGAATGTGCTTTTTTATATCTAGAAACAACTTCATCTCTAAATCTTTCTTTATTACTTCTTAATCCGGCAAAAGCTTCTTGAAAATCACTTTCATTGTGTTTAAGAATTGCATTCCACACAGACTCTCTAAATTTATCTTTAGCATCCTGTTCCTCATTTTTTTTCATTTTTAAGCTTTGTTGATTAGTAGCTAGTTCATTTTTTTTATCATTCTGCTCTTTTATATTTTCATCAATTATTCTTATGGCTTCAATAGTATCTTCTCCTAAAGTAAACACACCTTCAATATCCTCTTTGAAATGACGATTTCTAAATTCCTTGTTATACACAAGTGTATCAACCGTGATATCGTTTTCCCATTCAATGTTGCATGAGTGATACTGTGATGAGGATGGATTAAATAGGAAGTTACTAATTGTAGATTTACCGCTTCCATTAGGTCCATAGAAAAAATTTACTTTTTGACAATCTTCTATTTTCACATATTCTGAAGGATATGTGGCACAGTTACTCATACAAATAGATTTAATCATTTTCTAGTCCCCCTTGTTTTCTTTTTAGCCTCTTTCTCTAGTTCCTTAATACTATCTAAATACACTTCTTCCACCGGCGAAATCGTAATTTCTTGATACTTTCTATATTCCTCTGTAGCTTTAGCAACAGCCTGTTCATGACTAACATTTCCTAATCTTGTGAGCAATTGTCGATTGCCAGAGGATAAAATGGAATCTAGCTGTTCTACATAATCATTCATATACATTAACTTATGTTCAATCGCATTGATTTCAGCCAAATCAAAATAACCGGAAACAAGATTGTTTAGTACTTTCAATTCATCTTCTGAAAGGTAGTTCTTTGCAATGCTGATATCCTTTAATGCCGGTAACTCTCCTGCAAATGATGTAAGTCCCATGAATGGCTTTTCCGCATCAGCTCTTTCATAGACTACTTCTGCTGCTGTATGTCCATGTGCTGCGTAATGCAATTTATTTTGTACAATTTTGAAAAAGCGAACTGTATCTTTGCTCGTTGGATCATAATCCACACTAGTAGCGTACAAGTCCATAACCTGGCGATAAAGAACCTTTTCAGACGAGCGAATATCTCTGATACGGTCGAGTAATTCTTTCCAATAACTGCCACCACCATTACCTTTAAGGCGCTCATCATCCATGGTGAACCCCTTAATCATATACTCTTTTAATCGTTCTGTGGCCCATTTTCTAAATTTTGTTGCTACAGATGATTTAATTCTGTACCCAAGGGAAATTATCATATCCAAGTTATAAAAGGGCAGTTCTCTTTCTACCTGTCTATTCCCCTCTAAACGAACCTGTCGGAATTTCCGACAGGTTGATTCATCATCCAATTCCTCTTCATCGTAGATATTTTTAATATGCTCAACAACATTTGTACGAGAGGACTGAAATAATTCAGCCAACTGCTGTTGTGTAAGCCAAACAGTTTCATCTTCCATTCGCACATCAATATGCGTTAGTCCATCATCTGTTTGATAAATAATTACTTCGCCTTTATTATCTGTTGAATCCATTGCAACCTCATATTGATATATGAAAACCTAATTACTCCGCAGTCAATCTAACCTCAAAATCTTCTGCACTTATCTTCAAATTATTATTTAAGTTATCAAAATGTTCTTTTCACCTAGCACCATCGTGAAAGTAGCCATTTGGTTTCTAATAGCAGTTCTATGGACTAAAAATTCTATTATTATCCGTTGCCTCTGCAGAAGCATTTTCAAATGCACTATTGAAGCTACTCCTGCAATATCAACAACAGTGTATTTTATACCATTATCATTTAATAAAGTAAAAACCTTTGCAGGATCATGAACACCTTTAGCCATATTATTAACTTCACTTACAATAGCTGATATAGCATACAAATAATAATGTGGTGCATAAGACTTCATAACTAAGAGTTATTAGTTTAACCCCTTAGGATTATCACTTGTCCACTTCTGAATGACAGCCTTGTATAGCTCATTTAATGCTAGCATCTTATTTGGTGCATAGTCTTTAAAGAACAATTGATTGAAATACTTATCAAATATTTTTGTCTCACTATAAGATATCATAGGTCTTTGAGAATAGCATGCAATTAGCTGTTTACCCAAATTAGTCAAGTTAACTATGTGATTCGTATTATATTTTGCCAGATCAGCTGTTTCTCCTAGTTTAGTTACGAAGCATTCATCTGTATAGCATTGCTCATATGCTTTCTTCATTAGTAACACAGCTTTGTCGCTATCTCTCAAATCTCATGATTTTACTGCACTTTGCAAAATTATACAGTTACTGATTCTATCTGCATTTTCAGAATCTTAAATCTCATAGAAAAGGAGCATAATGTATCCATCATTATGATATCTAACAGATTCTCTACAGCTATAAATTATACTTAACGACAGGCAACCATTTACGACATTCAATTCTATGACACTTTGTTTGGTATAAAGTGTCAAATAAAAATGTACAAAATATCATAAATTAAAATGTACAGTTTTAATTATTTTTTTCCTTGTAATTTAGCCTCTAATATTATTTTGAATTTGTAGAATTTATGTAATCTTTAACTC
>CAZTNG010000099.1:0-6971 GCA_964615195.1 uncultured Enterobacterales bacterium | reverse complement strand
GTGGTTAAATTATACTATATAAGGCAAGGTTTATGTAGTTATAGTGCTAACAAAACAGGAGATAATATAACGATATTGAATCTTATTATTATGGCGTTTAATCAAGCAAGCTTATATCTATTTCTTAGATACTTTTATTGTGTTGCGATACAAACTTGATTTTATAAAAATCATTACTGATATCAATGAGAAAAAGCTATAACTGATATTTAGTCTCGTATCAACTTTGGCAAAGAAGTAAAGAAAACCTTTATTCCTGCGATATCCTTTGCTAAAAAAGAAGCCTGTTCTAAAGGCGTCATTTTTAAAAAGTTACTATCACACTTATACACGCTAGGTATTTGCAAAGAAATATCACAATCTAACTCTGGAATATAAAACGGCAAAACCATATTTCCATAATCACGATTTGTTGGTAAACCTTCTTCAACACTAATTTTTTCTGGCCAAGGAGTAAATGCTCGTTCATGATAAGCACCGAAACTCCAAACACCTAAATTAGTAAACATATTAAATTTCATTATGAATAGCGGTAATTCATCAGGTCTTAAAGGCAACTTTAATCCTTCAAAATATTCTTTAAATTCTTGACCATTGCAAATAGGAATAAACTCATCGAACTTTCCATATTCCCAAAAATATTGCTCGACTTGACATTTTTCTAATAAAGGAAACAATTTATTACGGTAAAAATTAAAACCACCTGTCATTGCTTTTATATTATGAAGTTCACTTTCATCAGAACTAGCCCATAATTTATCTAATTTTTCAGCGTTAACTAATGGTTTTATAGCTTCTTTTAATTTGTGGAGATCATCCATTTCCCAACCGACTATTGGCAAGTAAGTGGAAATATCATTGTTGCAACACAGATAGTAGCAATCTAATAACTCTTGAGCTTTTTTAGGTAGATATCTTACTTCTGCTGTAGATAAACATAACTCATAAAGATGTGATAACAAAACTCCTGCTAAAAATTTAGACCAGCCGCCAAACATTTTAGCTATTCTTTTACCACAAATATCTATTAACTCTTTTCGCTCATTCTCATTGATAAGACCTAAACCATAAGCAGCTTCAACTAAATCAAGTTGAATTACCAAATTTGCAGCAATAATACCTGTGTCAGCACCTAAATCTAGAAGCCCCATGAATTTACCACAAAATGTATTCATCCAACCTAAACGGCGCTCGTCGCAAATGACCTTTGATACTGAATATTTAAGAGCTAAATGAAAATCGTGTCCACATTCCTTATAAAAATCATTAAGTGCAGGATTTATTTCAATATTATCTATAAATTTTTCCATTTCAGCTGAATCATGTCTAAGACTTAATTTTGAAAGAGCTGATGGATGCGCACAATAATAGCTATGGAAGAATTTAAAAACTCCAACCTTCCATGCATTAACATCACGTAACGATATTAAATAATTTTTTAGATCACTAAAACTATCTACTCTATCTTGTCTAAACAGGCGTTCTGTATACGCTAAAACCTCTGATTGACGTGAATGGGCAGCACTAAACATTTCTGCTGCAGTGTATGGTGTAGCTCTAAAATTATGTAATATATTGACAAATCGCAGGTTTAAATAGGAGTTTAATGTCATTATTTGTGTAGCTCTGTTAAATACGCATTTCTTCATTATGCATTAAATAACAACTTTTTAAAAGACTAAGATTCCGCTAATTGGATTTATAAAACATAATATTTGGAAATTAACACAAATATGATGTATTAATTTTTGATAAAAAGTACTAGAATATGGATTTATTTCACGAAGTAGCATCCATAAACCTGCAAACAATAAAAACTTTACTAAAAGTAGCAAAATTACTTCAACTATTTCTTCTATAATTTATTTTGTATCCCACAATACACAACTACACTATTCTAAATATTAGATATAATTTACCCTTTATCCAAACAACACAATTTTATAAAAAAATCTTATTTGCCAAGTTACCTCAACAAATAAGATATTTTTAACAGTTATTTAATCTGGTGGTATGGCAGGCTTTATAACCCACCTAAAGCTTTACCTAACGTCATCATATTATTAAGTTGTTCATTTTTATCTTCAAAAAGCTTTAACTCAACATTTCGACGTGCAGCTTGCGCCTCCAAATAATCCTTCAAAGCAACCTTTCCAAGCATATATTGACTTTGATATATTTGTTCACTCTTACGATTAAGCTCTAATTTTTTAGTATCATTTGCGAGTTTAGTTTCGTATAAATCTACTGATTTTAAAGCGTCGTCAACTTCACCTAAAGCATTATAGTAGGTATACACAAAAGTCATTTCCTTGCTATCACGAGATAATGATGCAACATCAATATCTAAGTTACGTTGATAATAATTTAAAAAAGGAAAACTTAACATACCTGCTAGAGAACCTACCGGATTTTCAAAGAATTTAGCGATATCTCCTGTCTTTCCAGCACTAACATCAGCGGTCAAAGAGAAACTAGGATATAAACTAAGCTTTGCAACATCCTTTTGTGCTAGCGCACTTTTTACAGCAGCTTCTGCAGCTAATACATCTGGACGATTTCTTAATAAATCACTACCTATTCCTGGCTTAACAGTCGGAACCATGATTTTATCTAGGCTATCTACTGTTTCCACTAGTGAATTTGGTACACGACATAACATTGTATTCATTGCTGTTATAGATTTTGTGAGATTTGTTTTGTTTTCAAATAATGTTGTTTCAACATCTATTAAATCTCGTTTAGCTTGAACAACCTCTAGTTCAGAGATATTACCATTATTATAACGGTCCAACATAATTTGATAAGTTTTTTGACTATCTACCAAATTTTGCTCACCTAATCTAACAGCATCCTTATAATAAACTATTTGCCAATATACTTTTGCAACAGTGCTAGCTAATGTTAACCGAGCAGTGAGTGCATTATATTGCGATTCTTCAGCTGAGAACATTGCCGCTTTTCTTTCTGCTGAAAGCTTACCAAAAAGATCTATTTCATAACTTAAACCTAAAGATGAAGAAGATGTTTTATTAGCACTAGCTCCAGTATCTAAACTTTTACTTACACCTGAACCAATCTTACCATCCAAAGTAGGTATTAAATTTGTATCTGCAATATCAGCTTCTAGCATAGCTTTTTTAACATTGATAATTGCTTGATAATAATCATTATTTGCAACTAAGGCCTGTTGAACTAATGAATTTAATAATTCATCATTAAAATTTACCCAAATATCACTATTAAGCTCACCCTTACTAGCTTCACCATTTATAAAAGTATATTCCGCTAGCTCTGGACGTTCATAGGTACTATGTAAAGTAGAACAACCACTTAAAGCTAATGCAAAACTTATTGCTATTAAACTTTTCTTATACAAATTATTCATAATAAACTCCTACTCTCTAGCTAAAGCGTCAATTGGATTTAGGCGTGCAGCATTACGAGCAGGTAAATAACCAAATATAACACCAATCATTGATGAACAAATTACAGCAGCTACAATAGATCCTATTGAAAATTCCATACTGATTGTTTGTACAAAAATACTAAATATATAACCTATGCCATAAGAACAAATTACACCCATGCCGCCACCTAATAGACATACTAAAATTGATTCAATTAAAAATTGTTGGAGAATGTCACTTTGTCTAGCACCAACAGCCATACGTATACCAATTTCCCTAGTTCTTTCAGTAACAGATACAAGCATTATGTTCATAACTCCTATACCACCTACTATTAAGGAAATAACAGCTATAGCACTAATTAAATAGGTTAAAGTATCAGTAGTTTTTGTAATAGTCTTTAAAATTGTATCTGAACTATTAGTAAAGAAATCCTTAGTACCATGTCTATTCAATAAAATTTGCTCTATAGATTGCTGCGCAATGGCATTTGAAATACCATCTTTTACTTTTAATGTAATAGATCCTAAATAGCGTTCATTAACAACTCTAGACATCATTGATGTATATGGAATATAAATATTCAATGAATCTTGATTATCAAATGGTGATGTTGATGGTTCAAGCACACCAATTATCTGACAAGGCAAAGTACCCAATATAATAATCTTTCCTATAGGATCTTCATTTTCAAAGAAACGTTCCTTTGTAACACTATCAATAACTGCAACTTGTGCTATGGCTCGTACTTCATCAGATGTAAATAAACGCCCTTTTTCAATGTTATAGCCTTTAACTTTGAAAAATTGATCACTTACCCCTTGAACTTTAGCGTTTGCAGAATAGTCTCGGTACAAAGCAAGCATCTGATTTTGACGATTAGGAGTTATACCATCAGTAAAAATCTGATTCCCTAAAACTTCCATATCCAAAGCTGTAAGAGTTTGAATCTTGCCGGATCGCGTATCACCAAAATCCTTTCCTGGAAAAATAGAAATGGTATTAGTTCCAATTGCACTTATATCATTTATAACCTTCTGACTCGCACCTTGCCCTAAAGCTACAACACTTACTACTGCCATAATACCAATAATAATACCTAGCATAGTCAATAGTGTACGCATTTTATGTGAGACCATAGCATAATATGCCATCTTAAAGGCTTCAATAAAACGATCATAGTAGCTGCGCAACTGTAGCAAAAAGTGAGGATTCAACTTTATTCGCTCACTATCATCTAGTTTTTTTCTCTCGATGTAAACTTTTTCATTTTGCTTATCTGAAATAATGTTGCCATCACTAATTTCAATAATACGACCTGCATGAGCGGCAATATTAGCATCATGGGTAACTAATATTACTGTATGACCTAATTCATTAATTTCCTTAAGAATTGCCATTACCTCTTGACCACTATGTGAATCAAGTGCACCAGTAGGTTCGTCTGCCAAAATTACTTGGCCACCATTCATCAAAGCACGTGCTATACTTACACGTTGTTGCTGTCCACCTGAAAGTTCACTAGGCTTGTGCGATGCTCTATCTCCTAATCCTAACCTTTCAAGAAGTTTCTTTGCTCTTTCCTCACGAACAGAACTTTTAATACCCGCATATATTGCTGGTATTTCAACATTAGCTACAGCATTTAAATGACCTAAAAGATGATATCTTTGAAAAATAAAACCAAAATAATCTCTTCTTAATCGAGCTAAATTGTCTGCATCTAGCTTAGATGTAGAATTGCCACTTACAATATATTCGCCACTTGTAGGTAAATCTAAACATCCTAAGATATTCATCAATGTGGATTTGCCAGAGCCAGATTGACCAATAATAGCCACCATCTCGCCTGCATATATCTTTAAGTCTATGCCGTGAAGTATCTCTACCTTTTCTTGGCCAAGACTAAAGCTTCTTGTTACACCCTTTACCTCAAGTAAAGGTTGTTCTTGAATTTTATCGTCCATATTTTCTCCATTACATAATAAAAACCATTTTTAGTGTTTATTACATATGTGGTGGACCTCTTCTCTGAGAAGCACTACTCATTGATTCTGCTTCTGCTGTTTCAGCATCATTACCAATGATTATTTTATCGTTTTCTGAAATGCCATCGATAATTTCATAATTTATATTATCTTTTCGACCAACAGTTACAATCTTTTCAGAAACCTTATTTGGACCATCTAATACACGTACTGAATACTTGTTTGGAGCTACCTTATGCTGAAGTACAGAAATTGGAATAATCAATACATCTTTGCTTTCACCTAAAATTACGGTTACTTCTGCTGTCATTGATACACGCAATACACCATCTGGATTTGCGATATCTAAAAGAGCATTATAGTAAATCGCAGTAGAAGATGAAGATGATGAGCTTGATGAAGAATTTGAACTCTCTGAACTTTCAGATTCAGTTGCAGGTTCTATTTGACGTAAACTTGAATAAAACTTTTTATCAGGCAATCCCAATATTGTAAAGTAGCTTGTCATTCCAGGCTTAACCTTTACAACATCAGCTTCTGAAATTTCTGCTTCTACAGTCATAGTATCTAAGTCCGCAATTTTTACAATTGTAGGTGCACTTTGGTTTGATACCACTGTTTGCCCTTCTTCTGTAATAATGCCGATAACTACACCATCTTGAGGAGCTGTTATTTTGGTATAACCTAAATTGGTTTGCGCATTAGAAACACTAACTTCAGCTTTCTCTATTTCTCCATCACAACTCTCTAATGCTGCCTTTGTTTGCTCTAAATTTGCAATTGCAGTTTCTAGATCAGCATCTGAGGTTGCATTTTGCTTTCTCATTTTTTGCTGACGATCAAATTCAGCTTGTTGTTGCTTTAGTAACGCCTGCTTTTGACGCTTTGTAGCTTTTGCAATTTTTAATTCAGCTTCGGCATTCTTAATAGCGTTGATTTGAGTTTTTGGATCAATTTCAGCAATTAAATCGCCTTTTTTAACCTTATCACCCAACTTCACATATAGCTTTTGAACCTGACCTGTTACCTGAGCACCAACGTTTACTTCTGTTAGGCCAACTAAACTACCTGTAGCTAACACAGTTTCAACAACATCTCCTTTTGTAGCAGATATTGTTAAATATTCTTTTGGCGGCTCATGCATAAATTTATAGCCAATAAAACCTACGAGCACCAAAATTAAAACGACAAAAAATATAAGCTTTTTCATAAAATCATATAACTCAATAAAACTAGTTATCATAATTTTAAACTAAAGAGCTACAAGTTGCTGTGACAATTTGTTACAAAATATTTCAGATGTATTGTTAAAATACTATTACCCAAAAAGAGAAATCTACTATTTAGCATAAAACCAATATAATAAGTTACAAACTACTAAACAATATAGAGAAATATTCTTTCACAAAGCCTTTATTATTTTTTTTGATAATAAATTTCTCTTGCTAAAGAGCTAATATAATTTACTGATATTTTGTAAGCGTATTAGCAACTAGCGTATAGATTTGTAAAATTAACGTGTGGCTTTTTTGGGGGAGTGAGCTAACCTAGACCTCCATTTTATGGGAGTATG
>CAZTNG010000098.1:0-6971 GCA_964615195.1 uncultured Enterobacterales bacterium | reverse complement strand
AAATCTTTTAAACAGTATAAATCAAGAAACAGACACTCTTCCCGGCTCTTTGGAAAATTACCCACTATTTAAAAATAGAGTATTAAACTTTTTTGATAAAATTTTAGCAAACGCTAAAGAAAATGATCACTATCTGTTTATCACTCATGGTGGTGTTATTGCTTGCTTAATTGCAATGATATTAAAGCTTCCAATAAAAGACATAATTTACCATATGTCCGCATCTAATAGGTGTTTTACCCAATTAAAGATTTATATTAACATGGAAAATGATAGTAAGTTCTGGGAAATCAAAGCTTTTAATAATCCAAAGGAACCTAATTAACATATTGAATTCAAATGCATTTTATTACTTTTATTATTTCCTGAAAAAATTATGTAGAATGCACAAAAAAGCAGAGAACAACTTCCGTATATTCCCTGCAAATATAACCAACTATGTGTATTCAAATATTAGTAAAAAAACAAAATTTTGATTTTCACTATAATCCCTTGTATAAAGACAAATCATCAGACCAAGTACCCATTAAGTCACCATTTTGGTTATATAACTTAATCTTCATCATATAATCTACTTGCTTCTGACCATCACTTGCTCTTTGCACAATATCAGATAATTCCATTTCCATAATATAGTCAAATTCTGTAGAACCACTATCTCTAACAATGACTTTATCTGTATTGAATAAATATTCCTCAATACGATCATGAACATCACTCATGCGCAAATTATCATCATGAGTATTTTGTTTGATCTTTCCTACAATAATTCGAGGTTTCTTTTTTGCGGTAACAAAAACCTTGGATTGTAACATCTTATTAGTTAGGTTTTCAGAGAAAGAAATTATATCAGATAATGCAACTCTCGTATTTAAATGTCGACGTTCACTAGAATCAACCATAGAAATAGTTGAGAGATGCCCTGTAGCTTCCTGATTTTGTTGAATACCACTAGTTGAATTACAACCTGATGCAAAAAATAGGGGTAATATCAACATGATACACAATTTATATTTCATATAAAATCCTTTTGTTTACTTATATATTTTAATTATTTGATGCTTGTTGCTGCTGTTTATATTTTTCAATAGGATTCTCTTTTGGAATCCATATTTCTACATCTGAAGGAACTCTAAAATGTAGCTTCACATTAGTTAAATCAGGTTGTTTAGCCATATCTAAAATAGTAAACTCACCATTAGCAGGTAAACTCTTTCGTTTCCACGAAGCCGATGATTGTTGAGGGACACCTATATTGTCATACCAAGTTGTTTGATACTCGATTGTCCAAGGAACACCTGCTGTATTTTTTATATTAACAATTGCTCTAGAAGATCCCGTTGCTTTGTCAATACTAGCAGACTGTATACCTACAGAGTTGGCTACTAATTCTGAATCAAAAATAACTTTTACAAGCTCATTTGCTTGAATTTCAAGCGGAACATATGGCTGTTGTTCAACATCTGTAGTGGAATTACAGCCGATAAGATTGCTTGACACCAAAACAGCTAAACATAAATAAAAAATTTTATTCATAAAAACATCCTAAACAATTTGCTTCAAGTTAAAAACATGAAGCAAATTTATAATTATTACTTTGTTATCCAAGAAGATTTATTGCTATAAGTTACCAATTGTTGATCATAACTTACTGCATAAACTATTGTTGGACCAACATCTGCTAGTGGAGTCTTCTTAGACGCAATTACTTTTCCATTAGCATCAAAGGTTTCTATAGTTATTTCCTTTGTATCTTTTGGTACATAAAGACGAGCAACCTTCACTTCCTTAGGTAAAGACAACCATGAACGGGTATCAGGATTTTGACCAAGAGCAGCAACATCAGGGCCAACAACTGCAGAACGAGCTACAAAAGATAGCATTTGTGTTACACGCCAATTTACAGAATCTTGCTCATCCTTAAACAATAGAGGTTCAACCTTAGATAAAGTGTATAATTTCTCTTCCTTTTTACCGACAGTAACCTTTGCATCTGCTACTTGAGAATTGATAGGCTCAAAGGTTGAATACTTATATGGCAAGGCACTACCATCCTTTAATTTTACAAATGGAACAGGCATAATCGCTGTAGCCTTAGCTGGAGCAAAACCATCTGACCAAATAACATGAACTAATCTAGAATTCTTCTCTGGTTCAATTGATTTACTTGCATCGGCAGCAGGTTTGCAATCTGGATTTGATTTCAACACTTCTGAATACGCTTTAATAGCATTATCACCAATTGATGGATCATCTAAGCTATCGAATTCCATAATCATCGCATTTAAATAATCACCAAATGGATTAACAAACGCAGAACGAACCTGAGATGCAGAATTCTTTGCATAATCACTTACTTTACCCGTAAACATACTTAATATTTGTGCAGATAAATCAGAATCATCTTTCTTCCCTGCTTCCTCAGCTTCTTTCTTTTCACTTTCTTCTAATGCAAGTTTTTCTTTTTCCCAATAGTCTCTTTCTGCAATTTGTCTATCAATAGCATTTCTAGTAGCATTATATGAAGCTCTATCTCCCATTAATAAATAGGTTAATGCTTTATAATTCAAAACCATAACCTTTTCATAACCACGTAATTCATAGTCACTAATTTCGTCAGAACCTGTTAATAAGCTACCAGCTAATTTAACGTAACTACCATTCTTTTCAGAACTATCATAATCTTCAACTTTGCCCATTTTTTGCTCTGTGACATCAAAATAAACAAGGGCATCCTTAAGATCACCAATATTTAAAAACAACAGTCCCTTCTCTGCTAATGACAAAGCAGAAAAACCGTTAATTAATTTATCCTTTACTTCATCCTGAGTCATATCCTTGTAAGGGGCATTTAGCTTGGTAACAAGTTCTGTAAATTTACCTTCTCTTAGAGCTACTCTAGCAACTTGATATTCTTCACCATAACTAGTAGTCATAGAAGAAACTGAATCTGAAGATCCTATTCCTAATGAATCACTGTTACTTACCATGGTACAGCCAATTAGTGACATACCAGCTATTACAGCAATAGCTAAAGTTATCTTATTAAAATTAAATTTACTATTCATATTTTTCCTTATAATATGTATATAATTTAATAACACCAAAACATCAACTATCCTATTAAGCAATTAGCATCTTATTGCTTTTGATAATAATGTTGTGTGAATGATTAAAATTTGGGTTTCTTAGGAGCCGGTGAAACCTCTACTTTTTGAGATGTGTTTTCTTTACTCTTGTCTAATCTAACTACATAATTACCAAGATGGCAGTCAGTTAAATTATTATTTCCCAAAATCTCTGCATGTGATAATTTACTACTTGTATCGATTATTGAAGCTTGAGCTACTTTTATCTCATCCCTACCAATACTCTCGCCTGTGTAAGGATTCATAATTTCTTTTCCTAATAGGAAGATATTGTATATTTGACCTTCTTGAATATATTCACCACCTCGCCCTAAGGTAATGACATTACTTGAACACGATACAATTGGAATTGGGTATATGGCATCAACAACTTTATTCCCAACATCTGCTGACAAAGCTTCAAATTTATCAATAAAACATGAATCTGAAGTTTGGGCTTCCTTACTCCCTATACTCTTTGATAAAACACCCGAATCAACAACCATACCAGTCGGAACGTCAATTAATTTCCATGTTACATTGATACTTGCAGATCGTTTTTCATATTGTTCATTTGTATATTTTTGATTAATAGTTACAGAATTAATATTGTATTTTTCGATATTACCTACAAACATATAATCAGTGGCTAAAGAATTACCCAACTTTGCTCGTTCCTGTGAATTAATATCACTACTATTCATAAGTAGGTTAAATTCAGCTTTTTTTTCCTCTAAATAAGCCCTATCCAAAACCGCAAAATTATTTGAGTGAACTAAAAAGTTATTTACTCTATCAGTAAAAACTGTAGCAAATTTACTTTCACACTCACTATCAGCAATATATCTCAAAGGAAAAACTGCAATACGTTTTCTCTTTGCTTCCTTTGGAGCTTCATAATATGAGATAATTGCTGTTAATATAACTTCTACACCACTATCAACTTTGAATTCTTTTTTAACCCTATATTTTTTGATATTTGCCTTACCATTTAGCTTTAAATTAATATCTTCAATAGTGTTTACTGTGGCATTTAAATTAAATAGCTTATCACCCCAATCACCATTAACATCCAACTCTTCCCTTTCTTTAACGTCAAGTGTCACTCCCATGACTGAAGCCAAAGCATCCTTTAAAGCATTAGCTGTTGCCTCTTTAGTGTTTGCCCCTTTAGCTTTCATTGTTATTCTTTTTTCAATAAAACCTTGATTGTTTCTAGGCTTAACAATTCCATCAGCACCTACCAAAATATCATTTTGATCTTCCTTGGCTTCTTGTTTTTCTTGATTTAAAAGATCTGTAACAGACTGACTTTCTTCTTCAATACATCCTGTTAACAACAATGAACTGTAGATAGCCGCACCAATTATTGATAACTTTTTAATATTCATTTTTCTCATCCTTATTGTTGTGGTTTTCTAGCTATGAAACCCTTTTTTACATCTGAAGACTTGCCTGATTTCATCTGCATTATAGTTACCTTTGGTTTGACTTTAACAACTTTAGCAACACCAATTTTGCTCTCTGTAGTACCTAAATCTTCACCTGTATCAGGGTCTATTAACTCTTCACCTTTCTCAAAAATTTCGTATTGCTGACCAACTTCAATTCCTGAATCTTGCCCTCTATTAACGTAAATATCATTTCCTTTAACAATAACTACAGACATTGGGAATAAAGCATCAAACATTTTATTAGAGACAATACCTGCTGATTTTTTAATTAATGCTGGTACCAAATAGCTTCCGGATCCTCCAGCCGAATTAGATATTTTTGCGTTAGATCCTGAACTAACCTGTACAGGAAATGAGATATTTATACTCCCTGTTGTAGCATCTACTAATTGCACGTTTAAAGATAAAGATGCAGAATCTCTAACTTCATATTTTTCAACTCTAGGCAATTTTTTTGCTGAATGCCCAATTGAAAGATTCGTTACCTCAACAAGTACCAATGATTGAGCAGTTTTCAAACCGCCTTCAACAACAGCCATGTCTTGAGCAGCTAAATCACTCTGAGAAAAATTTTGTTCATCACGTATTTTGGCTAGTACATTACTATCGCGACTTAATAATTCAAACTTTCTACTATTTCTGATTGAATTTTCAATCTCAGAAATTAGATTTGATTCTCTAATCATCTTTGCGTTATTAGCATTTACAGACTTACTCACAGTCAATTCACTAACAGCTATTCGATATTTATCATCAGCATGGCTTTCTAAGGTAATACATAGATTAAGTAATAGACCAATACAAAAAATCTGTGCTATCTTCATTGGTATAATCCCTATTTAAATTTAAAATTTTTTTGTTTTATAAAAACGTAAGTAATTTTTTTGTTATATTTCTATTTTTGTAAAAACGTTTAAAAATAAACTTTTTTACATTGTAAAGATTTTGTTTTTTTTTTTTTTGAAGTGAGTCAACTTTTAAGTTTTAACCGTGTAATTAATTATGTAATATGACTTTAAGAACACTTTTTTATGTTTATAAAGTCAATTCAAACATTAAAATTAGGTGTGAATCGATAGCAAGTGTTCTTAACTAGATGTATTGTTTTCTCTTAAATTAGCTCTACATATTTATTAGCACTTGAAATTCTCGGTATTAATCCCCATGTTGAATCTAGTGATTGATTAGGAAATTTACCATGTCAGAAGAAAATAATGTTGAAGGAGTTGTTGTTGAAGAAACAATAACTGAAGAATCTAGCAACTCCTCTGAATTGTCTGTACCGGAAAAAGAAAGACCAAGTACACTTTGTGTACTTCCTGTCTATGGCCGACCTTTCATGCCTAGCCAGGTAATGCCTGTACAATTAGCTCCAAAGTGGGAAGACACTCTACGTGCTGTTTTAAAAACCCCTGAAAAAATGGTTGCTCTCATAGCCTTACCAGAGGAACATTTAGAAGGAGATTTAGAAGAAAAAGATTTTGCCGAAATGGGCTGTTTAGTACGTATTATTCAAGCAAGAATTGGCGATGACATTCAATTCGTAGCACAAGGTATTTCTCGTGTTAAGGTTGATTCTCTTAACTTTAGGAAGAAAATTATTGAAGCAAGGGTTTCCTACCCTCAATGTGAGTTACCTGAACCAGGCACACCAGAAGGTTTAGAAATAAAAGCCTATGCTATGTCAATTGTCGCAACAATAAAGGAATTAGTTCCAATAAATCCTTTATATTTTGAAGAATTGAAGCAATATCTCACTAGATTTAATCCAAATGATCCCTCTTTACTTGCCGATTGTGCAGCATCTATTACAACTTGTGATGCTAGTGATCTACAAAAAGTTCTTAATACAGTTGAACTCTTACCACGCTTAAAAATATCTTTAAAGCTATTACAAAACGAAGTAGAAGTTTCTAAGCTACAAAAGAATATTAAGGATACCGTTGCTGCTAAGCTAAATGAAAAGCAAAAAGAATTTTTCCTAAAAGAACAACTTAAGGAAATTCAAAAAGAATTAGGCATCACTGTTGATGATAAAACTGCAGATGTACAAGAATTTAATAAAAAGTTAGCTAAACTAAATCCTCCTGAAGCGGTAAAGGAAAGATATAATGAGGAAATGCGTAGAATGCAAATTCTTGACTCCTCTAGTCCTGAATATGCAGTTTCCCGCGATTATTTATCTTGGCTTACCAACGTACCTTGGGGTAAGTTCTCAAAGGATAACTTTAACTTTTCAAAGGCTAAAAAAATTCTTGAAGGTGATCATGAGGGCTTAAAAGACGTTAAGGATCGTATCCTTGAATTCTTGGCTGTTGGTGATTATAAAAAAGATTGTATTAGGTCTTAAATCCGAAAATTCTACAGTTGCGTAATATCGAGATTACAA
>CAZTNG010000097.1:0-7637 GCA_964615195.1 uncultured Enterobacterales bacterium | reverse complement strand
ATGATATGACAACTAAAAAGCATAGCTGTAAAATTCAACGTTTTTATGATGAGAAAGAATAACAGTTTATCTTTATATTGTTAAAAGATATCAAAATTTGATTCTCTCAACTGCGACTATTTAGTTGCCAAATATACTACAGCATCAAGCTAAGGACTCATAGCCCGCACGGTTAAAGCTTTATCCATAGCATATCGCATTTGTCATTGGTCGCAGGCTCAAATTAAGAGACAGCGTGCTTTCGTTCTAAAGATTAACATTTACCCCCTTTTATCAGAAATTTTAGTCAAAACTTCACTTACTAAATTTTCTACAATATTTTTTATTGTTAAATGCATGGAACTTGGTTTCATTTTATGATAATTGCTATACCAAAAGATTTCCTGTTTTATACTCAAGCTTATTGCATCAACGAGAATTTGTTTAACAATATCAAAATCTTTTAAACTAATTGTACCTAAAAATCTCCGACATAATCTTAGCTCTAGTGTAGCAATTGCGATTGTGAGTTTTGTAGCACTAAACGATTTATCATGCGTGATATGACTCATAGAACTAAAGCTACTTGCTGGTTTTTGAGAGGCTTTGCAAAGTTCTTCATTAAAATAATTATCTTCAATAAAAAATAATGAATCCTTAAATAAAAGTTCAACTGCAATTTCATTAGCTGAACGATGATAATTTTTATGAACTTTATAAACAGATCTAATATTATTAAATTCTTGGGCCTTCAATAATATGGTCAATGAATTCATGATTCTTTTAGATTTTAAACTAACAATTTTATGTAAGCCCAAGGCCTCTATATGATCATCGAAGCTACTAATGGAACTAATCAAAGTTCTAACCATAGACTGTACAGGATGATTTAAAGCTGAAACCAAAGCATTATTTAAATTGTCCCAACTATCAGTATTCGCTAATAAATCATAGTAAAAATCTGTATTTATTGAATTTTTGCTATTTGCCACTCTTAATGTAACAGTACCATTTATGATACCTACTACTAAAGTTATATAATTTCTAAAATTAAAATTCAGACTAGAAAATAATAAATTACTTATATCAAAGCCCGCCACTTGTATTTGAAAAACCTTTTTAGGTAGCAATAACTGATTTTTTTTAGTACTTCCTCTAAGAACCAAAAAACTGTTATCTAGTGTCTGCGGGTATTTATAATTATCATTGATAAAACGAAGCAATGTTGATAATTTGGAACTGCCAGCATAATAATTTGCTAAAACTAACCATACATAACTAGCAATACCACATATTTCATTTAATAACTTTTTTGAAAAAGTTCTATGCAAAAATTTTTCAAAATTATAGCCTTGCAAAATAAAATGAATGGAGCCATACACAGCAAAATATGCGTATAGTCGTACCGTTAACACTATTTGAGACTTCGAATGCTGAATGCAAGGTTTCAAACATTCAGCAATACTAATAAATGGTAATACTATATTAAAGATTAAGGATAACATTTCAACTGATGTTTGTAATAATGGTAATTTGTTTACAAACTCAGTATGTAATTCTAAGCTATGTATTATCTCATTAGTTTTTTTATAATCTAGAATAATGGGCGTCCCCTTATCATCACTAGAGCAAGACTTTTGAAGCTCAGCAATAAAAGCATTAAAAGTTTGAACGATAATTGCACCTGTATGTTTTTTATCAGTAAACTTTAAAAGCTTACAAAACAAAGCATTACTAGTTCTTAAAAGATCTTCGGACATGAAATCTGCAATTGCAGCTGCAGATGCACCGTAACTTAACATAAGCTTTTGTATGGATGTATAGTAGTAATTTGTAAATTGTTGAAAGGCTACATTATTTTTTGGTTGAAATTTTAAAGAATAATCATGCAAGAATAAAATTAACGGATCCAACTCTGACTTAGAGCTAACTAATGCTTTACTAACATTTTTTTGAATACAATTGCTTATTGTTGAACTAAAAAAATTTAATAGAAATTGTGGCTCTAATGCATATTTAAGTTCCTTAGTATGAATATAATAAATAAGAGGCTTTGGAAATTCCATAAAAAATGCTTGATGTTTCTTTATGCCGCGTAAAAGACAAATCCTTTTATAACTTAAAATTTCTTTCAATTCTAAACATTTGTTTAAAAAATCTTTATTAAAAAAATATATAAACGACCTTTTTTGGGTAACAGCTTGAGCCAATAAATTGTAGCTCATATTTCTTATAATTTGCTCAACAGATAATTCATTTTTAAGGCTATCATTATTTATAGCAATATTATTCTCACGGCAATTTAAATCTAGATACCAGATTAAATCATCGTAATTTAATGATAATTCGCCAAGAGCTAGCAAGTCTTGATATAGCTTATTTCCATCAAGAGCGATATAGCAGTCCTGTGCTGTTGGTATATGGCTAAGAGTTTCAAGTAGCAATCTATAAGTATATATTAATGGTGCAAAAGCTTCCGCAAGAAATATTGATGAACTTCGCCTATAGCCATGTTCTTTAAAGAATTTAATTAATGCAATATAGTTTTGATGAGAAGAAGATAATCTACCACATTCTGAGTTTATGCTTGTATATTGACTAACATAATTTATGCTATTGCTTGTTTTAAAAAGCATTAGTTGTATATCCTATTTTTAATAGTTAATAATTTACAACCACGCTAGTATTCTTAATAAACTTTAATTATTACATTTATATAATTATCAAAAACTCAATAACATTGAAATCTACGCCTTTAATAATGGCTAGACGCGGCTTTTAATATATATAATATTTAATGGATAGTTTTAGAGAAATTAGTTTAAATTAAGTTTTAAGGAAGAAAATAATTGAGAATTAAAAATGAATTTAGAAAATTTTCACAAAAAAATCAATAGGATATAATTATTATTAAGCATCGTATGTTTATACACAAGTCTTTTTGAATGCAAAATATTTACATTCTCTGCACGTTTTGGTTAAAAAAGAAACAATAAAAATAGCATTATTATTTGCTTATTTTCTCTAGTATTGAATAAAAACCTGTTTTTTCTATTAGTTACTATAGTGATATCCTATAAAGTAGTATAATTAACTCAACTTTGGCTATACATACTTGTATTATTATGATTTTTATCTAAAGTTTTACGTTATAGCTATTTAAAAGCATTATTGAGGAATCTATGCAAAACAAAAATTTCAGCATTAAAAATTGGCTTAAAAGTGTCGTTCCACAAAAGCATCGAAATTCTTTTCTAAAAAGTAATCGCTTAATAATAAAAAACTGGCTTAGATACATTATTCATCGCCAAGATGTAAATAAAATTATAAGTCTTTTATCCCAAGACAAACTTAAAATTGCATTAGAAAAAATGCCAGAAATTCCACTAAAACTAACTAGACCTTATTTCTTAGGAAATATTGAAGCTAAAGATCGTACTGAGGTTTTACTAAAACACTATAGCTATTTTATTGATAATTATAATGAATTGTTCCCTAAATTCTATACATCTGAAGGGTTAATTATAGGTAAACTACCTATTAAATCTGAAGAAGACGCTCCAGAACAGGAAAGCTTTATTACATTAAAATGTGATAGAACAATGCGCCGAGAAGCTGAACTTACAATGTCAATTACAGATGGCGTTAATAGACTATATTCTATTGGTTTTAATATTCAAAATTACAAAGATTCTCAAGACTTTGCCATTTTTATATCTAATCTACAAGGTCCTACTAAAGATGTTGGTGACATGCAACAGCTTTCACGTGATTTAACTAAGCAGTGTCATGGCTTTCAACCAAGGTTTCTCCTTATAAACCTTACATGCATGCTTGCTGAAGCTATGGATATTAAACATATATTGGCTGTTCATACTGGATCCCATGTGTTCCAAGGAAAAAAATATCACGATAAACTCGGTACTCAAATATTTGCTGATTATGATGCACTTTGGGAAAACTTTACACCTACTGAATACGATAGTAATTTTGTAGAAATTGCATTAGAGCAACGTAAATCTATGGAAGACATTGCTTCTAAAAAACGTTCAATGTATCGTAAACGCTATGCTTGGTGTGACGAACTAATGAATAATCTTAACAATATTTTTAAGAAAAAATAAAACAATATGAAATTTTTACTCTGTTTTTTAAGTTCAACAGTTTTTACTGCTGTTGTAGGGCTTGTATTTAAAATTGTTATCGCCTATTTTGATAAAGGTTTTGATTCACAAGCATTTGAAGCTTGTGTAATGGGCTTTAGATTTGATTTAGCAATTGCTGCAGCAATTAATTTACCAATTATATTATTAGCGTATCTTAGTTATCGAATATTTCGCTTAAAAAGTTTAAATCTTTGCTGGTTAGCTTTTCCCTGTATAGCATTAGTAATAGTTCAACTTTGTGATACTCTTTATGCTCTAAATGCCCAAAAACACATAACAGATGAAGCATCACAATTTACTGATCAATTTGTTACGCTAACAGAAGTAGCTTTTACAGAAGATACGTACCTAGTATTAGGTATCCTTTTATTTTCTCTACTATCTATTTTAATAATAAAACGATGCAAAATTAGTTTACCACCTGCATCTTTCTTAAATGCTGAGTTATCTTTAGTTATTCTTATTGCCTTTGAAATTATTGCATTCAGAAGCTATTTTACAGGTACACCACTGAGACCATCATCTGTTTATCAATTAGCTAATACAAAATACAGTTTTTATGCAATGAATGGTGCTTACAGCACAATATATCATCTCTTTAAAAATAAGAATGTTGCACAAATTTATAAATCAATGCCCTCTCCAAATTTAGCAGAATATAAGAGTATTGATAATAAACAAAAGGCAATTGAAACACCTAAATATAATGTAATGCTTTTTCTTTTGGAAAGTTGGCCTGCAAAATATTCAAACAGTACTATAACTAAAAATAATGTCACACCTTTTTTAGACAATATTGCTAAAGAAGGTCTAAGTAGTTTTGCTATGATAGCTGATGGAAAACGAACACACGAAGGACTATTTGCAGCTCTTTGTTCTGCTTACAATCCATTAGGCGAAGGACTAGCTAGAAATAATCTAAACTCATTTAATTATCATTGCCTACCAGAAATTTTAGGTATGCATTCAATCATGTTTCAAGGAACATCATCTGACATGGTCGGTGATCTTGCCCTACAATTAGGAATGAATGAATCTTATGGAAAATTTGAAATAGAAGATATAACTTTACCTTTCAATAAATGGGGAGTTCAAGACGAAGATCTTTTCAAATTTATTATTAAAAAGGCCAAAAAAGAGACTAAACCATTTTTTTATGTAGTCAATAATACCACCACTCATGATATAACTTTACCACAAGGTGTTGAATTTAAATTCGGCAATTCAACTGAAGAAGAAATAGAAAAGAGCCTACTTCATCATGTTGATAAACTTCTTGGAGATTTCTATAAAAAATTTAATGCTGAAGTAAAAACACCAACTATATTTATATTTACTGGAGATCATACTAGATTCAAGAAAAATTTTGATTTAGAAGAATATAGCGTACCTTTTATTATGGTTGCTAATGACCATTCAATAAAACCAAAATATTTAGATAACTTTACAAGTCAAACTGATATTGCACCTACATTGGTAGACATTTTTAATGGCTATGTTCCATGGTTTCAAGGATTCAGCCTATTAAAAAAAGAGTCTACCTCTGAATCTAGAAGATTTTTTAAGGAAGGTCAGCTTGAGGTAGTTAATGGGCGAAATTTAATTGTTTCCTCAATTTACGATCCTCAAAAACTAAACTGTTACTTTATTTCTCTGAATCGAAAAGAAACCCCAACTGAAATGCCATGCATACATTCAAACAAATTAATTATGAATGATATGATGGTAAAAACTTGGGTTTCGCAAGATTTGCTTTTTAATGGCAAAACTAAGGAATTTAGGCCAATACAAAAAAAATAAAAATGTGGCAGTAATAATCGATAGTGATTTATAACTTTGATAATTTAATTATTCACTATATAAAAAATCTATTGATAAGGTAGCATAAATGCTACCTTATTTATTTAAAATGATAAGCAATATAATTGATTATCTAAGTTTGCCATAATTGAAAAAGAACTAATTACATAAATATATTAGGAGCAACGCACTAAATCATCGGTAACCACTACAAAAATTATTAATTTTTGACTATCATTACTCTTAGAGCTTAATTTTCATGTATAAGTTTATATTTTGACAATCTCTTATACCTCGCTCAAAATATTTTGGAGCTTTTATGTCATTACAAATTGTACCTATTTTTATAGGCGCCCTGCTATTAGCTACAGGTTGCCAAACTATAAATGATTTTTTTAGTTCAGATAGCAAACTAAAAATTGAGACAGGAGATTCAAGTGACTCTAAAGCAATTTCTGAAGAGTTTGAATTTCAAACAAAATGCTATCAAGCATACAAAAACAAAGTTACAAATATATACGATGAATGCAAAGATGATGCAAGCAAAGGCGATGCTTATGCAATGCTTGCCATAGCAAAGAATTTCTATTACGGCTATAACGGTAAAAGGGATTACACTCAAGCTTTTAATTGGTATTCTAAAGCTGCTGATGCAAATTTAACAGAAGCTCAATATGGTCTAGGCGTAATTTACGCAGAAGGCATTGGAGTTGACGTTAATATTTCTGAAGCTAAAAAACTTCTAACCCAGGCGGCTAATAAGAACTACGAGCCTGCGATGGTATATTTAGCAGATATCTACACAAAAGGTACTGATGGTTCAAAAGACCCTATAAATGCTGTAGCTTTACTAGAAAAGGCCGTAAATCTAGGTAATACTGAAGCAATGGTTAAACTAGCTCAAGCAAATTTAAACGGATTGTACAGTCCTTTAGATTGCCCTAAAATTCAGGAATTATTAGATAAAGCAGTTAAAGCAAACGAAACTCAAGCTTATGCTGAATATGCAAAAATGTATAATAAGGGGATATGCGTATCTCGTAATGATGAAACAAGCCAAACATATTTAGAAAAAGCAGCTAATACAGGAGATTATTCCTCTATGTATAACTTAGGATTAAGCTATGATAAGAACCAAGAATATCAGAAAGCTATAAAATGGTATAAAAAAGCTGCTATAAATGGTCATGCAAAGGCACAATTAAATTTGGGAAATCTTTATGCTCAAGGGGATGGTATTAATAAAAATTTAGATACCGCTCTATATTGGTTTTTAGAAGCAGCAAAGCTAGGTTTAGCCAAAGCTCAATACAATGCTTCTGTAATTTACTATACAGGAAATGGTGTTGGACTTAAGGATTTTGAACAATCTTATATTTGGGCAAAAGTTGCTGAAAATTGCAGAACACCTCTTAAAACAGAACTTAATTCTCAAGCAATAGGCCTTGAATTAGATTCCACCACAAAAACGAAAGCAGTAGATACAGCAAAAGAAATGTACAAAGAATACGGGTGTATAAATTAATAAATTTTACGCTGTGACAATTTTAATAAATAGTTCGTTATCTCATTAAATATAAAATATATGGTAACGAACTATGCAACGTAATGGTCTTTATAAATAACAATTTATCTAAAATTCTACTTCTTTTCATTATTTAAATATTTACTACATCTAAATAATGAAAAAAA